>JAHJBW010000181.1 GCA_018813405.1 Candidatus Margulisiibacteriota bacterium
ATATTTTCGGTGTCAGGCATGGTGGAATATTCATCGGTGAACGGCCGCCACATGGTGGACTGGCCGGGTTGTATCAGCGTGCCGGCGCCCAGGGTCGAGATGCGGGTCTGGACATAGGCGGTAAGTCCGGAGCCGGTAAAATCAAGCGCGGCGCCTGTCATGTTCTCGTAGGCAAAACCTACCGTGAAAAAGTCGTTTATGTCATATATGGCGCCCAGGTCAAAGCGCATGGTATTAGCTTCAAAAAAGCCCTGGTATTTTCCTTCGGCAACATCTTCACCGGCGGGTACTCTGATATAGCTCTTCTTGTAGCCGTTCTCGCTGGCGTATTTTGTCGGGTCTGCCATCCAGGCATTGGCAGCGGCCTGGTCATTGGGGTCAAAGTCGGGAACGTAAAAGTACGCGTCTGCCTGGTCGGCCGCAAAGACCGCACGGGTACTGTTATCTATATTGGCGTTGGCGGAGATGGGTGTCATGTTTACGCCAAAGGCGACACCTCTCCAGTTGAAAGCGCCTGTAAAGGTAAGGTCGGAATTGATATTTAGGCTGTTGCGAAGCTCGGATATGGCTGAGATGGGCAGTCTCTGGTCCTGTTCCAGAAATCCGCCCCATACCGCCGCGTCGCTGGTGGCGACATAGGTGCCACCGCCGGGAATGGTGTATTCAAAGGTCATCTTGCCGTCACTGCCGACGCTGACGCCCGATCCCAGGAAATTGGTCGTATTATAAAGATTAAGCGCGGACTTGAGCTGTACGGGAAAGGTCCCTGTCAAGTTAATGTCTCCGCCGGACTTTCCGCGGCTGGTGATGGCCATTGAGAACATATCAGCTACGTGAATGGCCTGGGCGAACTGCATGCTGGTGTCGGCTGTATCGTAATTGAGCGTTGTCAGCCAGCTTCTCTGTTTTATTTCGTTATCGGCCAGGTTGCTGGTGAATAATAGGTAATTGTTAAACCCTGTCTGTGTAGACCCTCCCACATTGAACCCGGTATCGTCAACATAGTAAGTCCGCGTTGTCTGTGTTGGCGCCGCCGTACTGTTAAATCCCAGCTCCAGTTGCATCCTTTTTACGCTGGCCAGGGAGGCAGGGTTCCACATCACGGTCGACAGTCCTTTTGAAAGTGACGAATAGTAAGTTCCATAACCGGGGAAAGGGTCGATTATTCCAGGCGTACGAAGGGCAATATTGCCGTAAGGGAATATATCTGCCGCCGAGGCGGGATGCCCCAGGACAGGGATGAGGATCGCGATACACCATAGCTTTCTTAATGGCATTTAGATTATCTTAATTTAATTTGTGCTTTTGTCAATATGCTTTCTTTCATGTATAATCCAAAATTATGATAATAGGGCTTACAGGTCCCGCGGCGGCGGGCAAAAACGAGGTCGCCAAGATACTTAAAGATAAGGGTGCGCGTGTTATTGATGTCGATAAGATCGGCCATGATCTGCTTTTGACCAACAAGGCTCTGTGTCGTGAGCTGGTCGCTGTTTTTGGCTCGCAGATAGAAAAAGAGGACGGCTTGATCGATCGTTCTAAACTCTCCGAAATAGTTTTTAAAGACCTTACCAAGCTAAAACAGCTGGGGCAGATGATGCACCCCTTGATGAAGAGCGAAGTGCGTAAGGCCCTTCGGCGGAGCTCAGGGCAGGCGTTGGGCCCCTCGGCTGATCTCGGGGCAAGCGTTAGGCGCAAGCTTGTTGTGATCAATGCGGCGGTGTTGTACGAGATGGGGTTGGTGGATGAGTGCGATCAGGTGTGGGTGGTGATGGCGTCGGCCAAAAAACGGCTCGAACGGCTGGTCAAGCATCGCAAAATATCAAAAGCCCATGCGCAAAGAATAATAAACGGGCAGAGGACGAAGGACGAATATCTCGAAATTGCGGATGTGGTAATTGAGAACGAGGGGACGCTGAAAAGCCTGAAAGAAAAAGTGTCAGGCCTTAGCAAGAACCTCTAGGGCGTCAAAATCCTTCTCCCCGTAAAGTTCTTCGAACAGGCCGCAAAGCTCTGCGGTCAATGCCTTATTCCTGGACCTGGCTATGAAGCCCTGCCTGCCGAAAATAAGAAAATGCATAAAATTCTCGGCGGCGAACTCGTCAGGATCATTTGTATTATATTGATAGCGGATCCTGTCCCTTGCCGATACCATTAAAAAGTCCACGCCAAGCACATTGTTGTTATTCCAGAACCTTTTATATAGACCCCTTAAACGGGTTATTTGATCTTCATTCATGCTATGCATGACGGCATGGCCCATCTCGTGCAGCAGCAGTCCTGTCAGCAGGTATTTGTCGGGCCTAATACAATTTCTTATCAATCCTATTTCCTTTGTCTCTTCCTTGTATTGCGCGTATCGTGCGGACCTGTCGCGGCTTGCACTAAAGTTGATAATATTGACGCTGTTCTTAAGGGTTTGTCCCGGTATCAGGCTTAGAAGGTCCATAACATAATAAACGTCATTTGCAGTCTGAATATTGAGAAGTCTTATGCCGCAGGGATCACCGAACTTGTTTTGAAAATGTTTCATGGCAAGGGCAGGATCGTTCTTTTCTCCAAAGTAAACTTGCAAACGCACCCATTCTTCGTAAGCATTATATGTGCTTGATCGTTCCTGTTCGGTGGGGAGATGTTCAAATCCCAAAAGGTGCCAGTTTTTATCTGGAGACCACCAGGTGGTTTCACCCCCGTCGCTGTTCATTACGCAAACCTGTCCATGATAATCGCGGGTTAGGCTGACCACACCGCTCCTGAAGGCTTTTTCCATGTTTCGTGTCAGGCCTTTTACAATGCCGGCAAGAGATGGGCGATCATCATTGCGCAGATGGGCTATGATATCCTTTGTGGTCGGCTCAACGTACCGGGGCATCGATCCTTTTATCACGCTGGGATTGGTGGGGTTATGATCAAATACCCTGACCGTTCCATCCCTGGAAACTATCAAGCTGGCGTGTTCCCTTGAGACTTTGGCATCTCTGAGGACCAGGTGCTGATCAAGTCCCCGTCCGATGGTATTGATCCCGCTTAGCAGGGAAAAATCTATTCCCAATTTTGGATTGCGCAAAAAAAGACAATTATTACTATTCTTATAAAGTGTTAACGAGGTGTGTCCAAAACGAATGGTGTCACCTGCGTTTAAAATACCGACGAAACGTCTGCTCCTGCTGGCCTGGCTTATGAGCTTTGTGATGCTCAGGGCGTTCTGTGTGCTTCGTATGTCTGGCATATCTTGATGAAACCTCCGTTACTTGATCCTACATATATATCGTTAAAATTCGCCCGAAATTTCATTTTTCATCTATGAAATGATTTGGGTGAAACTTAGAAGACGATTTTTCGATAACAAAATATGAAGATATTTGGAGGAAAACCTTCAGCAGGGATCAATACGCCGGGAATTCGAAGAAAAGAATCGAAACTATCGTTGATCATAGCTTTTGTAGCAGCGCTGGGACTGCCGATCGGCGGCATTGCCTTATTCTCTTTGCTGGGAAACAATAAAAATATTTCTACTCCGCTTGTTTCTAGTCAAAGACCTCTTGATTATGTAGAGACAAAACCTGATATTCCCTATATTCATGAACGCTTACTTCCTGAGTTGGTGTTGGATAGGGAAGAATTCGTTCAGGAAGTTTTGCGAGATCTACACAAAGACCTGAATTCGGTGCCCCTTTCCCGGTTCATATTAAGAAGCAGTTTTATTGATAAGAATATTGAGA
>JAHJBW010000018.1 GCA_018813405.1 Candidatus Margulisiibacteriota bacterium
ATCGTTCATCGCTTTCAAATTTGCTTTTAACCATATTTCATCATTTGAAAAATAATCGAGAATCCGGGTGCCGTACCAATTTGGCAGCCAGGGACAATCGATAATAAAACCCACTGGCAAAGGACTAAAAACCTCACCACCAATAATTCTTTGCAGCATTTCCCACTGTTGTTCCGTCATTTTTGTCTTCCTCGTTTGAATTATTCTTACACTTGCAATATTTACCGAACAAATATCATTTTCTTTTAATTAGGTGTTTATTGATTTTCCTCCACCCTGGATGTTGTACTCATTAATCATTTATTTCGAATTGAGGAAATATTGACGGGTTTTCTCAAATGCCCAGACAACCCAATCCTTTTCCTCTTTTTTGTTCTTTCTGATTATATTTATGTACGGTTACTAAATTAAAGCAGGAAGTGACATATTTTCACCACTCCAAATTCAAATAATGATATCTATCCAGGTTGATTGGAAGAACATAATTCTATGAATATCTAAATATTTAGAGATATTACCAATATTGATGAACAAATTTGCGAATATTAGTATTGTACAATTCACGCACTTTCGTCATTGTCTCATCTGTTAGCAAAGGCATATCTGCCACGCTAATATTCTCCTCAGCTTGTGAGGAATGTTTGGCGCCCGGGATAGCGCATGTCACGGCATCAACTACCACTACCTTCCATCCCGGCTTGATGATGCCTTCGATCTCTTTCCCCAGCCCATGGCCCTTTGCTTCTTTTCGGACGATGAATGCCGCGATCTTTCCCTGGCTTTGGATCGCGACGGCGGCCGCGATGGGGTCCGCGCCGATCGTTAGTCCCCCGACCGCGTCTACTTTCATGCCTTTTATCTTGTCCAGGATGATATCTGCCATAAGCTTAAGCCCCAGAGGGTGGCAGGTGACCTGCTTGCCGTCGACGTAAAAATTACTTTTCTTGCCCGAGGAGAGAGTGAAGTCCCCCGTTTTTACCGCGCCAGTATCCTTTAATAATTGTTTGAGTTGGTCGTACATTGGTTAAAGTATATCACGAAAATCAGATCTCGGTCATGATCTGTTCCAGCTTTTTCCGCGGTTTGATCTTGTGCTCAACCCCTTCTTTTGGATAGCCCAGTGTCAGGAAGGCGATAACTTCCTCGGCCTTTGGGATGTTCAACAGGGACTTGACCTTCTTTTCATCAAACCAGCCGATCCAGCAAGACCCGATGCCCAGTTCCCAAGCGGTGAGGGACATGTGTTCCAGCGCAATGGCCACGTCCAGGTAGTACCATTTCTTGTTAACAATGGCAGAAGCTATCTTGTGAAGGAAATCTATGGGGCCCGCAGTGGCGACTATCACAATGGGAGCGTCTGCTATAAAGCTGTTGGCGACCACGCGTGAGCCGAGCGGCATCTTCTCGCCAAGCGCTTTGATCTTTCCCGCATCCTTTACCACATAGAAGTGCCAGGGCTGAGAATTGCTGGCGGACGGCGCCAGGCGGGCGGACTCAAGGATCATGCTTAGCTTGTCCTCTTCAATCGGTTTTTCCGCGTATTGGCGGACGCTGCGGCGGGACTGGATGATATTTAGGATCTCAGGTCCCATCAGAACTCCACTTTCGGCGTTTCCTTCACCTGCTCGCCGGCAACCTGGAAGAACGGTTTTTCCCTGTCAAACCCGAACATTCCAACGAACATGACCGTAGGGAAGGACTTGGCTTTTGTGTTATACGCCTGCACGCTTTCGTTGTACCTCATGCGGGCAACTGCCAGGCGGTTCTCTGTTCCTGCCAGTTCGTCCTGCAAGGCGCGGAAGTTCTCGGAAGCCCTTAGTTGCGGATAATTCTCGGCAATGGCCAGCAGTCTTCCAAGAACGCTTTCCATTCCGTTGCTTGCGGCGACCTTTTCGTTTACAGTCGCGGCGCCAGACAGCTTTGAGCGAGCCTCGGCAACTTGCACAAAAATAGTTTGTTCGTGGGTCGCGTATCCCTTGACCGTGCTTACCAGGTTCGGGATAAGGTCGTACCTTCTCTGCAGCTGGTTCTCAACCTGCGCCCAGTTTTGCTTGACGTCCTGGTCGGACCTGACCAGCCCGTTGTACTGACCGACAAAGAAAGAAGCTATCAAGATAACAACTACCGCGATGATCCCCAAAACTATTAACACCTTTTTCATACAAATTCCCCCTTTAATGGGCGCAAAACTTTGCGCCCCTACCTATCGTTACCAGCCCCGTCCTGCACCGCCGCCGCCGGACCTGCCGCCCCCAAACCCGCCAAGGCCGGACCCTCCTCCAAAACCACCGCCCATGCCGCCGCCCCGCCCGCCAAAGAACATGACTCCCCAGAAGCCAAAGAAAAAGCCCACCAGCGCCCCGATAATAGAGCCAATGATGGCGCCCTGATCATATCCCCACACAGCCCCAATTATTCCAAAAGGTATTGATCCCGGCCTCTTAAAAACCAGGCCGCCAACGATAATGGCGATGATCAAGACAAAAAATATCCACCCAAAGCCCAGCCTGGCCCCGGCCTGCGCCTTTTCTGAAGGCGGCGGCGTTGAGCCGACCGATTCGATCTGTCCCCCGGACATGACGGTGCCGATCGCTTTTGAAGCGGCCACAAGGCCGGCGCCGAACTCGCCTTTTGCGAAATTGGGGATGGCATATTCATCGAGGATGCTGCCTACCAGGCCGTCCGGCAGGTCCCCCTCCAGCCCGTAACCAACCTCTACCTCAATGCGTTTTTCTTCCATGGCCAGCAGGATCAGGACGCCGTTGTCTTTGCCTTTTTGCCCGATACCCCAGGCCTCGAAAAGTTTTACCGCGTAGGTCTTTGAGTCCAAGGGGGAGACAGTCTTTATAGTAACGACCGAAAGCTCGGCCCCGCTTTTGGCCTTGATATTGGCGGCGAGAGCGTCCAGCGTTTGTTTTTCGGAAGGGGTAAGTACCCCAGCGAAATCATTGACATATCCCTGTGCTTTGGGGAAAGAAACCTCTGCGGCCAGGGCGGTTGAGAAAAAAGATAGCGCCACCAGGTTTGCCAGCAGCGCTATCCAAAATGATCGTATTAAGGTACGCATGTACCTATTATATCATGTTATTCTTTTACGTCGAAGTCGGCATAGCTTGAAACCTCGTATACCATATAAGGCGTGCCCAATCCGCCGTCCAATCCTTCATATCTTACAAATCGATGCGGAGAGGCCGCCTCGTACCAGAAATATGTCTTTGGAATAAAGGCGCCTACCAGCGCAAGCGCTCCCAGATCTGGGACCATCTGAAGTTTGTAGCATTCGATCTGTTTGCCGTCGTGTGTGGTGACTGTTTCCTTGCCCAGGTTCTTCATGGTGATCTTGAAGACTTGCGGTCCGCTTGCCAGAAGGGTGAATTTTACGTCCCTGCCTTCTTCAAATGGAAAATTCCTGATGCAGGTGCCAAGCGCGGCGTTGTTGATCATATCGTCCGGGAAGTCAAAGGTCTTGGTCTCTCCGTTGGTTGTAACTGATACCTTGCTGCTGGCCCGGTCATAAGTGGTGTTGACGGTCTCAATCACTTTGCCGTCCTTGTCTTTGAATATGCCTTTGCCGGAGTAGGGTATCATGCGGTTGCCCTCTCTCACATATACGGCCTCTGTGAGCCAGGAGCGGTATCCGCCTTTTTTGATGCCCGCGCCCTTTTCAAATTTCCTGACATATGTTGTGTTGCCGTCTTTTACTATGTCGCCCCACGAAGTGGCCTCGTAAAGCTTTTCTCCCGTCTTTTTTTCTACGGCCAACACTGTGCCTTCTGTATTGTCGATATCAATGATCTTGAACACCTCGGCGGAGCAAACGGTAGCGGCAAAGGCCATGACCAAAAATCCAATGAACAGTTTTTTCATCTCATATGCCTCCTTTTGGAATTATGAGTGAATTATAGAACAAAATCGCGAAAAAGCAACCAGTATTTGGGCTTGTGAAATTTTCCGCAAAGTGAAATTTTCCCCGCAGATCAACGATAATTCAACAGGAGCGATAATATTGAGAAGCCCTACAGCGGCAATAAAAAGAGCCTTTACCGGCATGATCGGAGGGGCCAGGTCTACTGGCGCCAGACTCAGGCAGCAAGCAGAAAAAAGAGCTGCCAGGGCTGTTCTGGTCGTCGGCTTGATGATCGTCTCCGGACTGGGCGCGCTCTGGCTGATGAGCTGGCGGAGCAAGAATAATATCGAACAGCAAATTAACTCGGCCGACAGCGCGGCACAACTGAAAGGATTTCTCGATCTTTATTCAAATGCTGATCGCTACTCCAACGAAAAGCTCATCGGCGTCCTGCTCGATGAAAGGGAAAAAGGATGTTCTTCGACCGCGGCCGCGATCGCTCTTAAACAAAAACTCCAGCAAGAAGGGAGCATTTTAAGCTTCCCCCCTGACAAAAAAGAACCAAAGCTCATGCACATTGAAGAGGCTATGAAGACAAATATCTTCCAACTGCTTGAGGAAAGACACAGGGCCATATTCAGGATGAAGGCAGCGTGGCTGCTTCTGACCCCCGTCCTTCGCGGGTGCGATGACCACAACGCCTTTGATGTGTATGGAGCCTTCCTGGACGGCGATTTCGTCGCACTTTCGACCGACAAACACAACCGCCATGAATTGTTGCAGGCGGCCACACTGGTCCACGAGCTGAACCACCTCCAAAACAAGGACAAAGGATACAGACTGCGGGAATTCGAGAAACTTGCAAGGGAAGACCAGGCAGAATTCCTTGAACGCCGCCTGAAAGAACTGGAAGAGAAAGACAGGAAGATTGTTGAGGCTGAACTTAAAAGGATCAGAGCCTCTCTTGAAACTGCTAACTATCTTAATAACGTGGCCTTTGGCAGGATTTTTGAAGATGTCTATCCTGCGCCAATGATACTGGCCCGGCATTTACTGTCGGCTGGCATATCTTCTGACAGGCTGTCTTCTTTGGCCTCTTTCAGCACGCATGATGCCCGCAGGGACCGCCAGCTAAGATACGCCATCAAGATCGCGCTTATAGTTCTCTCCAGCTCTCATGACGCGGCCATCAGCCAACTAAAGGCTTTGTCTGAATCCCCCAACAAGTTCGAAAAAATGAACGCCAGATCGGCTCTGGCGTATCTTAAAGGGTCGGCAGTTGCCAGCCGCGAAGATTCGGGGGCGATAATGCCTGACGAGATAGTGCGGTTCTTCGGCGAGCTTGAGGAGCAATTGTTCGCGAGACTTCCTGAGAAAAGCAAAAGAGAGGCGGTTGCCGGCAAGATCGGCGTCTTGCTTAAAGGGAAGCCAGATGAGGCCGCGGCCGCCGGTGACTATCTGGCCAGTTGCGCCGGTGAATTTGCCGCGCCCCAGCTTCTACAGGCGCTTAACGCCAGGTTTAGCGATCGGCAAGCATTGGAACGCCTGGTAAAACCACTCAGGAAGATCGTTGCGGCCGCACGGACGGAAGATGGATACGGCCCTGTGCTGAAGCTGGGGAAAAAGTTGTCCCGCAAGAACAAAAATTTCCCAATTTTATTTGAAGCACTCTATTTTCTGAGCTTTCCGCGGGAACAGCTTGAAAAGTCTCTTAACGGATATATTACTGAGCTTGAACTGGCTCGCAGCGGTGAGGAAGCGCAAAAGGACGCATATCATTTGAGCGTATTGACCGAGGCCGAATTGGCAGGAGCCAGCCGTGACAGGCTTTTTGAAGCCGCGCTGAGGGCGCTGCAGAAATGGGAGAACGATCCTCTGGTCGCCGAACCCTGCCTGGAAATATTGAACAGCCTCTGGGGCGGCAGATCAGAAAGCGAACAGGTGTATGTGGCCGCCAAGGCCGCGCTGCAAGCTACAAAGAACGAAAGGGTCGCAAGATCGGCCGCGATACTGGCCATGAAAAGCAGTCCGCTAAGCCTGGATAGCGTTGAAGAGGTAATGGGAATTATCGATTCAAAGGCCTATTCAGATGCGGCATCAGATCAAATATTTTTACTTGGCATGAATGCATTGCTTGCGAGGTCGTTCAATGAGGACCTGCGCGAGGAACTTTTTGAGGGCGGGCCAGGGCAAAGGTTGAAACAGAAAATAGGCTCTGCCGGCGCGATCGATCTATGGTTGAAATTGGCGGATGTTGAAAACGCGCTGGATTACCTGAACGGGCTGGAGCTGTCCGAAGATCCCCTTGAAATGGAAGTTGTTCTGCGTGCCAACCTCAAGTTCATGAAAAGGCAGTCAGACCTTGCCCGGGAGATCAAAGCGGAAAACGCTGAAGATATTGAAGAGTTCAAAAAAAGAGCGTTGGACACCAGTCTAAAAGCTCTGGAAACAGCGGCCGGAAAGATCAGGGAGAACGAAAGATATAACAGTGTTGCCGGCCTGGCGATGCAATGCCTGGAGGCCGGTGCCCCAAAGGACCACGAGGGCCGCTACTACAGTATTTTCCTCAATAGTGGTTTTGATACCGATGTCAGGACCAACGCGGCCCTGTCATATATGGAAAGCGCTGTTTTCCCAATAGCTGTCAGGAGCTTTATAAGCAGCGAATTGCCAAAACAAATAAGGCTGAACGACGGGCTTCTTGCGCGGGACGATATTGCCAGGGCAGAGGTGGTGGTAAGGGCCGCCGCGGCAAGAAGGCTAAGGACTGGAGAGCAGGTAGAGGACATGTCCGCCTTCTTCAAAGAATGGATAAATGACAACCTGAGGCGGGTTGAAAAAAAACAGGGGGAATATTTTAATGCCCTGAGCCTGGTCTGCAACTCAATAGATGAATATTTATTGAACAAGCCTACCGGCAGTTATATCGGTCAGGGTATAAACAGGGCGAAGGAAAAAAAAGGTAAAAGGCTGAGCAGAGCAGAAAACAAAAAGCGCAAAATGAAAAGAAAGCGCTAGAATTTGATTATCTCTTTGATCTTCTCTTCCGCCTGTTTCTTTAATTCCTCTTTTGTCTCTTCGGATCTTTCTTCCGCCTGTTTTTTGATCTGCGTCTCTATCTCAATCTGTTTGGCCTCTATCTTTGCCTTTAGCTTGCCGATGGCGGCTTCAACGGGCTTATCCAGGACCGGCGCCGGGATCGGCCGGCTCAAAGGGCCCTGCAGTTCAAAAGTAAACTCGGCAAAGCCGGACTCATCACGGAAGACCGAAAATTCCCTGGGCAAGTCGCGGGTAACCGCAGGCGAAAGTTTTGCCGTCAGCCGGTTGCCCGGTTCGTACCGCATGTTGTTGAAATTGAGCTTGCCTTTGAAATAGAGCTTTATGTCCGTGTCTTCCAGCGACAGGTCTTTTACTGTCAACACCTTGTTGGACATGGCAAGATCGGTCTTAAGCCCTTTTACGTAAAGGTCGTGTTTGAAAAGAGAAATGTTGTACTGGTCGGCAATGCTTTCCAGTGATTTTAATTTTTTAAGGCGGCCCTTTAAAAGAAGCGCGTAGCCGTTGAACTTTAAGTTGTCAAAAGCCTGCGGCAGCTCAACTCCGCCGCCCGAACCCGAGAACTTGAACTCCAGCACGCCCTCGACCTTGTTCTTCATGTCCAGCATCTCGGGGAGGAACGCATCGATGGCCGCGTTGGTAAAGACGGTCGAATCCACGCCTTTTAACTTTACATAATCAATGACATAGTTAAGGCTCCGGGTATTGAACCTGCCTTTTAGATCAAGCTTCCCCTGATAGGCTTCCAGCCCGTCGGCCTTTAGCCAGATGACGCGGTCTTTGAGCTTGCCTTCCAGTTGGATCTTATCAATTTTAAATCCTTGCAGAGACGTGTTCTTGAAGTCCAGCTCCAGGTCCACGGAAAGATTTTTTGGAATGGCGTCCAGGGTCTTTTTGAGCGAGGCGGTAAGCTGTCCGGGTTTTGCTTTTGCCTTTTCTTTTTTTTCGGCAGGCGCTACCGCAAATATCCCCAGCAGGGGATCCAGCGCCATTTTGTCTGACTTGATCTCAACTTTGACCTTGGGCCCTTTGGAGAGGTCTTCCACTACTGCCTTGCCGGTGATGGATTCTCCGGCCAGCGAAAGCAGCAGCCTGTCAAGCTTGGTCTTGTCCTCTTTCAGGTCGATCTTGAAAGAGGTCTCGAACTTGACGGGAATGTCCTTGTTCTGGTAATTTCCTACTGCCGAGAGTTTTATGTCCATGGGCTTGATCATTGAAAGGGTTATGCCCGAGACCCTGAGATCTATCTTTTTAAGCTCGCTTTTGCCGCTGGCGTAGTCGTGATAGACGATCTTTCCGCCCTTGATGGCAAAATTATTTACTAAAAGGTCAATGTTTTGATTTTGTGATTTGGGTTTTTCTCCCATTGTTTTTGATTTTGCAGCTTGTGTTTTGGGTTTGTCAAAGAGGTCTTCAAAGTTATAAACATTGTTCTCTTTCTTCTCTATCAGGATTTCCGGCTTCTCAAGGATTATTTGATGAACGATGATCTTTTTCTGAAAGAGCGGCCAGAAGGCGTATTGAAGGTCGATGGCCTTGATGGTGATAAACGGGTCTTTTGAGAAGTATTTGTTGTTGCCGACCGTGACGCCGTTAAGCTTGATCCCCTTGAAGATGTTGAAGGAAACGCCTTCTATCTTTACTTCGCGGTCCACCATTTGGGATATTTTACTGGCGGCGAAATCCTTGATCTTGTCCAGAGGAAGGAGCATGGACATCAAAATTGTCAGGGCCACAAAGAAAACGATCAGTCCGCCGGCCGCGATGCCTGCCCATTTTAGCTGTTTGTTCATAGAAGACCCCCTAGAAAGCGTCGGCGTATTTTAACTTTGGAGCTATTTTGTCCTTTTCCGAAACAATGACTTCCCCTACCTGGTCAAGCGGCCAGGCAATAGCGATTTCCGGGTCGTTCCACAAAAGGGCACGCTCTGCTTTTTGATCATATAGCCCGGTGCACTTGTAGGCGGCTTCGGTGCCGTCTTCCAGGCACAGGAAACCGTGTGCGATGCCGGGGGGGAAATATAACATGGTATGGTTTTCGCCAGAGAGTATCTCGCCGTACCATTTGCCAAAGGTGGGAGAACCTTTTCTTACATCCACTCCTACATCGAAAACCTTGCCCCTTACCACCTTGAGCAGTTTGCCCATGGGGGAGGGGTTGAGCTGATAGTGCAGGCCGCGCACCACGCCTTTTTTTGAGCGGCTGTGGTTGTCCTGCACGAACTCTTCTTTAAAGCCGGCCTCGGCAAAACCGCGCTTGGAGTATGATTCCATAAAGAAACCACGGTCATCGGCAAAAACTTTGGGGGTTATCCTCAAGACGCCTTTGACGGACGTTTCTTCGAATTTGAAGTTCATGTGGTTATCTTACCATGGTTCTTCGATGTGCTTCAAGGTACACCAGCAGAACTCCGATGTCGGCCGGAGATACTCCCGCAATCCTTGATGCCTGGCCAACGGAGGGCGGGCGGTGATAATCGAGCTTGGCGATGGCTTCTTTTGATATCCCGTGCAGGTCCTGGTACTCAAAGCCTTCAGGAATGCGATGGTTTTCCATCCGCTTGAATTTTTCAACTTGAAGCAACTGTCTCTTAATGTAGCCATCGTACTTTTTTTGGATGAATATCTGCTCTTCTACCTCGGGTGAAATTAGATCTCCGTTTTCTACTGCTTCCTTCTTTTTCAAGAAAGCTTGATAACGCTCACTTGAAACAAGCCCAACCTGATGGCCTTTTTCGGTCAATCTCAAATCCGCGTTGTCCTGCCTCAAAAGCAGGCGGTATTCTGAGCGCGAGGTCAACATCCTGTACGGCTCATCTATCTCTTTGGTGATAAGGTCATCTATCAAGGTGCCGATGTAGCATTCATCGCGGCGTAATATCATTGGCTCGCGGCCCTTAACCTTTAAGGCAGCGTTTATGCCGGCCACGATCCCTTGCGCCGCGGCCTCTTCGTAACCTGAAGTCCCGTTGATCTGGCCGGCGCAGAAAAGGCCTTCAATATTCTTTGTCTCCAAAGAGTACTTCAGTTGAGATGAGGGAACGAAGTCGTATTCTACCGCATAACCAGGCCTGAGAATCTCAACATTCTCCAGCCCATTCATCGTGCGCAAGAACTCAAGCTGTACATCCTCGGGCAGGCTGGTGTTCAAACCCTGCGCGTACATCTCATTAGTGTCTCTGCCGCACGGCTCGATGAAACATTGGTGGCTGGTCTTGTCAGGGAAGCGCGTAACCTTGTCTTCAATCGACGGGCAGTATCTTGGCCCGACGCCCTTGATCTTGCCGGAGAATAGCGGAGAGCGGTCAAGATTGGCGCGGATTATCTCGTGCGTCTTCTCATTTGTATGTGTAAGATGACATGTCACCATCGGTAACCGGATCGCCGGATTCCCGGATACACCGGATAACCCGTATTGCTGGTATTCCCAGATGAACGAAAACATCTTTGGCGCCTGCCTGCCGGCGAGGCAGGGCTCGTCGCCTGGCTGCGGCGTCATTTTAGAAAAGTCGATGGACCGCTTGTTAAGCCTGGCAGGGGTGCCGGTCTTAAGACGGCCAAGCCTTAGCCCGATCTTTTTCAGGCTCTCGGATAAGCCCTTGGCTGGAAATTCGCCAGCGCGTCCCGCCTCCTGATGCTTCATGCCGGTGTGGATGATGCCGTTTAAAAAAGTACCCGTTGTTACTACTATTGTTTTAGTATGGTAAAAGGTGTCTAGGCTTGTGCGGATGGCTAGGAGAGGCGCTGGTTGGGCCGCGACATGTCGCGGCCATACATCGGGAAGGACTATCTCTTCCACCATATCCTGTTTAAGATCGAGGTTCTCTTGTTCCTCTAACAGTCTCTTCATGAGGCGGTGGTATTCTTTCCTGTCAGATTGCGCGCGCAGGGATTGGACAGCGGGGCCCTTGGTGGTATTGAGCATCTTCATCTGCAAAAAGGTCATATCGGTTGCAATGCCCATCTGTCCGCCAAGCGCGTCAACTTCTCGAACAAGCTGGCTTTTGGCCGGTCCGCCTACGGCCGGGTTGCACGACATAAAGGCAATGGTATCCAGGTTGATCGTAAGTAGAAGTGTTTGGCAGCCCATACGCGCGGCTGCCAGCGCGGCCTCTATGCCCGCATGCCCGGCGCCGACAACTATTACATCATATTGCTTGGGGTATACAGCGGGATTGGTGCTCATATCTAATTTTACCAGAATTTGCGGGGCATTTGAACCGGTCAGCGGTCGAAGGGTCCTTTTAGGCGGAAGAAGGTCTTTTTAAGTGTTTCAGCGTATGTCGGTCCGGCAGGGTAGGGTGCGGGCCGGATCACGGCCCCTTCTCGAAGAATGTAGCCCCGGTTATTTTGGACAATATCCTTCTCATCAATGCTCTTTAGGACGCTGGGGTGGTTGAATATATGGTTTCCATAAAAGCACATGGCAAGCTCCAAAACCATGGGAAGGGAGATGATAGAAGAAGGGCTCTTTGGCGTGAATTCGTCTTGCATCAAACTATCGATGATTGCACGAGAAACATTGTGTTCCGGGGATATCTTGACAACCCCCAGCAACCCGAGGTCGGCCTTTTTTTCATCAAATGAGTCTTCAATAAGAACGATTTCATTGGGCGGTACATTAAATTTTTTTGAAATTTGTAATACGGCCGGCTTTTTCTCTGAAGCGCACAGGCAGTCGTCAAAGTCTTCTATGGCCAAATTTGTCTTGCCCAGGCAGGCAGCGACATGTTTGCGCGATGAGTTGGTGGCCAGGACGAACTTGACGCTATCGCCTTCCCTTTCTCTTATTTGACAGAGCTTCTTTTTTAGCCCAAAGCTGGTTTGAATGATGCCAAAGACCTGTTTTCTAAAAATGCCGGGGATGGGCTTAATAGTAAAGATAACGTCGTCCAGGTCTATGACGACGACCTTGAGGCCGACTGTTCTCGCGGGCAAAAATCTTAGCGACTGATGATTGGCCGCGGACAGGAACTCGTCCATAAGCTCGACCCCGCGCCCGTCCCTGGGCCGTCCGAATCGGCAGTGAAAAGCATGTTTTGCAAGAGAGCATGCTTGTATGAATGTTCCCATATAACCATTATCGGAATGCCCGGGGTAAAATTTCAGACATAAAGAAAAAGCCCGTATAAAGGAATACGGGCTTTTCAGTTGGCTTGAGTTGCTTATTGCGCCTGGGTATATTTAATGACCTTGTTCTGTCCTTTGTCCAAAACATAAACGTTGCCGTCTTTGTCGACCTCGATGGCGGCAGGGTCCGAGTACATCCCTTCGCCGTCTCCCTGTCCGTTGTAAGTCCATACTACCTGGCCGCTCATGTTGAGCTTTTTAATTATATTGTTGTCCATGATGAAAATATAATTGCCCCGGGCGGTTATTAGATTGCAGGATTCTAGTCCGGTCACAAAGTCCGTTGAATTGTTGACCGCGTTTGAATCAAAGGCCGTTGAGATCTTTCTTATGCTCTGCCCGCTGGCAATATAGATATACTCTCCGCCGGCACCTGAATAAACCACGTCTTTGGCGCTGGTCAATCGAACAGTAAGCTGGTTAGGTCCGCCGATCTCGCCGGCAAAAGCGCCGTTCTTGAAGAATTTCTTAACCTTGGTGTTGTTGGGGTCACAAATGTAGACCTCATCATTACTGTCGGTGGTTGTTTTACCCCAGCCGCGGTTCTCATCGCCAAGCCCCTGACCTTCTGATCCGATCTGGCCGTTGGAGCCGAACTGAGTTGCCAGTACGCCGGTGACGCGGAATGCCCTGGTTATGGCATAGCTGGCGTTGGCTACGTACAATCTGCCGCTGTTATCGGCCGCTACGCCGGCAGAAGAGCCTCCGATCTGGTCCGAGGTTATGGCTCCGTGAGCGGTGCCATCTACGGACAGGATCGCCACAGAGTGATTTACCGGGTCAAGAATATAAAGTCTGCCCGCCTGGAGAGACATGTCTGATGGCGTATCAAAGTTGACATGCTGGTTATTGCGTATATAGCCGCCCCATTCGGCCTGAAAGACCAGCGGACCTGCCGGTCTTATGATCTGCTTATAGGCAACGGGCGGCCGAACGGAAGGGCCAGAAGGCGCGGCCGGCGCGACGATGGCGTAACTTGTGCCAACCAGTGACACCACAACCGTTAACAGGAAGAGTGGGAAAATGAACCTTTTTAGCATATCAGAATCCTCCTTGCTTTTAATTGTGGCTCATTATAGTTTATGGATCGAGGCTAGTCAAGGTTTCTGTTGAGGGTAACCACCGTCTCAATGTGTTCGGTGTGCGGAAAAAGGTCTACCGGCTGGGTCCTTTCGATCGAATAGCCGTGGTCGGCCAGCTCTTTTAGGTCGTGGGCGAGAGTTAGGGGGTTGCACGATACATAAATTATCCGTTTGTGCCTGTTCCTTGCCAGCCGAGATTTTACGTCGGACGTTAATCCTCCCCTGGGCGGGTCCAGGATAACGACATCGGCTTTTTTAAACTTTTTGAGACCCTCGGCGGCGTGCAGGTGTTCAAACTTAACGTTCTTTACGTCGTTAAGAACAGCATTATCTGCGGCGTCTTTTACTGATGTCCTTACCGCTTCTATTCCCACGACTTCCGACGCCCCTTCCGAGAGCCATAGCGCAATGGGACCGACCCCGGCGTAGGCGTCGACCACAAATTCACTGCCGGTCAAAGCGGCGGCTTTGCGGACCTGGTTGTAAAGTCGAATGGCCTGCGGGGAATTGATTTGAAAAAAAGAATTTAACCGAATCTTGAACACAAACTTATCGAGCCTTTCTTGAAAGAAGGACGGGCCGAAAACAGGCAGGCTCTTATCGGCCAGGATGGTGTTTCCTTTCTGGGTGTTAATGTTCTGCATGATGCTGACGATGTGTATCTTTTGCTCGCCAAGGGGATATTCTTTGTTCCCTTTTACCTGGCGGATGAGCTTTCTTTGCCTTTTGCGGATATCTTCGGCCAGCTTGTAAACAGAGGGCAGGCCGCGCCCGTTAACGACAAGCCCTATCATTATCTCCCCGGTAAAATGGCCGACGCGGCCTATGTAGTGGCGCAAAAGGCCGGTATGGCTTTTTTCGTCGTAGGCGCTTATTTCCTCATGCTCAAAAAGCTCTTTGCATATTCGGCCAGCTTCGGTCAGGTAGGGGTTCTGTGTATAGCATTCTTCTATGCTTACCACATCGTGGGTCCTTTTTTTGAAGTAGCCCATAAGGATGCGGTTGTTCTGCCGGCGGATGGGGAACGAAACCTTGTTGCGGTAAAACCAGGGTTCTTTCATTCCCAGGACATGCTTGATGCGGTCATAGGGCAGGCCATTCTGCTTAAATGCCTCCTGGATACTCTTGTGCTTGATATGCAGCTGTTCCTC
>JAHJBW010000182.1 GCA_018813405.1 Candidatus Margulisiibacteriota bacterium
AGCGCTTCGTTGGCGATCCTGACCGAGTCCGTTCTCATGTAGGTGATCAAGCCGACCGTTCCTTCACCCTCGATTTCCACGCCCTCGTAAAGCTGTTGGGCAATGGTCATTGTCTTTCGGGCGGAAAAGCCGAGCTTTCTGGCGGCATCCTGCTGCAAGGTCGAAGTTATAAAGGGCGGGGGCGGATTGCGTCTTTGTTCTTTTTTCTTGACCTGCCTGACAATATAGTCGGCGTTCGCAATCTCTTGCAGTATTTTGTCGCAGGCTTCCTGGTTGGGGATAACATCTTTGGTTAGCAGTTTCGCCTGGAATATATTGTCGGCAGATTTTTTGGCAAGGTCGGCGGTAACCGACCAGTATTCCTGCGGCACAAAGGCAAGAATGGCTTTTTCCCTTTCGCAGATCAATTCAACCGCGACCGATTGTACGCGTCCCGCGGAAAGTCCCTTGCGCACTTTTTTCCACAGCAAAGGGGACAGCTTGTAACCGACCAGGCGGTCCAGTATCCTGCGCGCTTGCTGGGCGTTGACCCTGTTCATATCAATGTCGCGGGGATTCTGGACAGCTTCTGTGACGGCATCTTTGGTAATCTCGTTGAACTCTATCCTTTTTACATTAATACCTTTTAACAGGTTGTGCAGGTGCCAGGCAATGGCTTCACCTTCACGGTCAGGGTCGGGGGCCAGAAAGACCAGCTCGGTACCCTTGCTGGCCGCTTTAAGTTCTTTAAGTATCTTGGTTTTCCCTTTAATGGGGGTATAGGTAGGTTCGAAGTTGTTATCGATGTCGACCCCAAGGCGTTTGGCGGGCAGATCACGCACGTGGCCGCCGCAGGCCCTGACCATATAATCGGCGCCCAGGAATTTCTCCAGGGTCTTGGCCTTGGCGGGTGATTCTACGATCACCAGGTATTTCTTATTTTTTATGCTCCTGCCTGTCGGCGAGGCAGGCTTTTTTGATTTTTGACTTTTAGTCATATTTTGGCATACTAACAGAACTTAAAATTTCTGTCAAATTCCTTCTATTATATGTCGGTTATATATCGGGGTTACTTGTAAGAAATTTCACTAAATCTTGTTTTTGCAGTTTTATGAGCGCTTTTGCGACAATTCGATAGTTCTTTGCGGTGTGAGGTTGGAGCAGAGCGCGCTGCATGGAGCGTTCTTCGCTTTTGGGCACATGTACGTTTTTCCCGGTAAAGGGGTCAATACCTGTATAGTACATGCAGGTAGAGGTGGTCATTGGTGTGGGGGTGAAGTTTTGCACTTGCTGAACACGAATATGGTTCTTTTTAAGGAAAAGAGCCATCTCAAGCGCGTGTTCAAGGGTGGATCCGGGATGGGAAGCGATCAAGTAGGGAATAAGGTATTGTTTCTTGCCGGCTTTTTTGGTGAGTCGGTTGAATTCCTTTTGAAATTTCTCATAGACCGAATATTTGGGCTTACCCATGAGCAAAAGCACTTCTTCGCATATATGCTCCGGTGCTACGCTCAACTGTCCGCTTATATGGTATTTTATGATCTCTTCCATATATTCAGGATCGGTCATGGCCAGGTCGTAGCGTATGCCGGAGTTGATGTAAACATTCTTAATACCAGGGATGCCCCTTAGTTCTCTCAAGAGTTGGAGCAGGGGTTTGTGAGATGAGTTGAGATGTTTGCATATAGAGGGCTGGGTGACGTCACCCGGTCTTCTATCGGGTAAATAGATACAGCTTCTGCGGCTGCAGCCATCCTTTTTGGTACAGGTCATCTGGTACATGTTGGCTGAGGGGCCTCCAATGTCGAGGATTTGTCCTTTAAAGTCCGGCTGTTTCATTATTATATCCTGGACCTCTTCTTTGATCGACTCGATACCGCGGCTTAAGATATATTTCCCCTGGTGCTGATTGATGGCGCAGAAAGAACAGCCTCCAAAACAGCCGCGGTGAGATATTGTGGAAAATTTGACAAAGTCATAGGCAGGGACGTTCTTTTCCGACTTTCTAGTAAAAGGAAGCTTGAATATGCTCTCAAAGTCTTTTTGCAATAGGGGTTTTGGGGGAAAGACCACCAAATATCTACCCTGACCTGCCTTGCCGGCAGGCAGGCAGGGCTGGATGATCGTTCTTGGATGTTTTTTGCACAATTCTGTAGTATACAGACGGTGTGCCTCGGCAAATTTGTTCTTATCTGTAGAAACCTCCTCGTAAGAAGGAATGCGTAAGGCGGTGGCGTAGGGTGAAACGTCGCGCGTAATGATGCAGGTGTTGGGGATTCCGTGTTGGGGCGCGACACCTCGGCTTTGCTCGGTGCAAGTATCTTGCGCCCTTTGTGCGATTTCCACGATAGCATTCTCTGACATGCCGTAGGCGATCATGTCGGCTTTGGAATCAAAGAGGATCGATCTTCTTACCTTATCGTCCCAAAAATCGTAGTGGGCAAACCTCCGCAAGCTTGCTTCAACCCCGCCCAGAATGATAGGGGCCCCAGGAAAAGCTTGTTTAAGCTTATTGGTATAAACTATACAAGCCCTGTCAGGCCGATGTCCGGCCTCGTTGTTGGGCGAATACATGTCATTGCGGCGAACTTTCTTATCGGCAGTATAATTGGCCACCATGGAATCGAGGTTGCCGGCGGTGACGGCGAAGAATAGGCGTGGTTTTCCCAGGGTTTGTATGGCCGCGACATGTCGCGGCTGATCTATAACCCCCACCGAAAACCCGTGTTTTTCCAGATAACGCCGTATAAGCGCCGCCCCAAAAGAAGGGTGGTCAACATAAGCGTCGCCGGAGATGATTATAATGTCGTAGGTCATATATAATTATAACATTTTTGTGAAATTTCCGCCGAAAAGTGACGATAAATATTTGAAAAGCGTTTGGCGTTTAGAGGTTGCGAAGGGCGAAACGTTTTGTGTTCTGCGTGCGGCGGAATGGACTCAAAACGCACCACTCTTGACGTTTCGCGCATCGCAACCGCATCCGCATCCGCATGACGCTTAAATAAAGAGGCACATAGATGACCGTAAGATTTCCAAGATATAAACCACCGATAAGACCGTCGGCGACCAGGCCTTCTGGCGCGGCTGGCCTTCAATCGCCTTCGATTGCCCTTCCATCTTCCTCTAGATTGCAGCTTTTAAGGAGCATTCCCGGCGATTTTGGCAGAATGGCCATCTCGCCCAACGCTGAGTATATTGTAGCGGTAGGCAATGGAAAAACCTCTGTTTTTAGAACTAGTGATGGTGTTGAGACCAATATTTTTGCTTTTGAAGCCAAAAGCATAGAAATCTCCCCTGATTCCCGATTGCTGGCTTTGCATGCAGGGCCAACCATTGCGATCTATGATATCAAAGAGAGGAAAACGGTCAATCAAGATTGGATCGTCCATGTTGAAAGGGTCGTGTTTGGTCAAAATTCAAAGTACATAGCGTTGAGAACGGATAATCCTGTCCAGCCGTGGGAGATCGTCGAGCTTGAAGACGGGGCAAATATTGCCGGCCGTTTCAACATTTCCGACATCCAGGATGTCGTCTTTAGTCCGAATGAGGAATTTGTGGTAATTGTAGGGAGAAATATTGCTAAACTCTATAATGTCGGGAATGGAGAAGAATTGTCCGAATTCGGTAAATATGGCCTAGATAAGTATGATTTTGAATTCAGTCCTGATTCTAAGAAATTCTCATATATGATGCAATCCGCATATGGCAACAGAATGCAGGGATGCACCGAAAGCTTCCCCGGGCCATCTTTTTGCTATTCACAAAGCTTCCCCGGGCCATCTTTTTGCTATTTACAGGTTACTCCAGAGCAATATGTTAAAGCGGTCTTTTCTTCCGATGCGAAGACAATATTAATCAAAACCGTAACAGGATGGGAATTATATCTAAATGGTTCTATTAACGGCTTAGTTGCAAGATTTGGTGCTGATGTGTCTGACCTTAGGTTTACAACCGATTCCTGCCAATTGATCGGTTATGAAGAGCAAGAAAAGAAAATAATATTCTATGATGGTAGGATGCGAGCAATAACAAGAGAAATTTTTCTAGAGGAAGAGGAGGATGAGATCAGGGAGAGCGAACTTTTGTACTGCGATGATTCTTTGGTGATTGTTTCTGTCGCAATATTGAATACTGCTAAAGGGTATGTTCGTGTTTATGATATAAGATCCGGTGAAAAGATAGCTGAAATTGAAACAGGATCGAATAAAGTTGGAATCAATAAATCTGGCAGGCAAATTGCTGTTTGCGGTCCTTCCGGAATCCAAATCTATCAAATATCCTCTGCGGCAATGACCGGTCCCGACCCCCGCGTGGCTGTCATTGCCAAAGAGGTTCGGCTTTTGTGGGCGAAGAGGAAATCTTCAAAGGAGCGCTCGGTGCGCAGTTTTATCAATCGCGGCCATCATCCATCGCCCTATAAGTATGCCGGCGCGGGAGATATCAGGGATTTTGAATCGCGTGTGCCGCAGCCGGGCGAAGCCTTCGATCCCAGGGATATCGACCACCATGCCTCTGCCCGGCTGGGACGACCGGCCATAAGAGAGCGCAATATCGGCCAGCGCAAACAAACGGTCCTGGTGATCGACCCCAGATTGATCGGTGACAGGCCGAAAGAGGGGGTCGAGGCCGCCAAACTGGTGGGGGTGCTTGCCCAGGGGGCTTTGAGGACACCGCACGACGAGGTCGGCGCGATTGTAGGAGGGGAGATCCTTCCCTTGAGCGGCAAAAGCAAGCAATTGGAGGCCATAATAAAGAAAAGCCTTGATGCCGGGGGGAGCATGATAAAAGACATCAAGAAGCTGAAACAGGCGGTAATGGCTTCTGGCGCCAGGCCCGGCGCAGAGGTTTACCTGGTCTCGCAATTCCAGTCGCTGGATGATCTAAGACGGATTCCAGCTATGTTGCATGCGCTGAAAAAGCTTGGCTATGTGCCCAAGATCGTTAAGGTCGGTGTTGGCATCGGGATCGGCAAGCCGACCATTAGTACCCGAAAGCTCAGGATCGAAATAAACGATCAAATGATAGAACAATTCGCGAAATGGGTTTCGCATTCTGTGAACGAAACCTGGGAAAAGCTTAGATGCGGGCGTGTTGTTATAGGGAAAGTTGTTGCGGGGAACGATCTGGAATTGCGGGTCTCTCGGGCGGTCCGTTTTGTAGAAGAAGACAAACGCTTGCGGGAAGAAAGGCTTGATGTGCACCCCGGCTGGGCTAAAGGCCAGGAGATATATGAACAGTCATTATATATGGATGTCCCTGCTCCATCCAACCTGGCATTGTTGCTTGAAGAAGCGGAAAGATCTCCAGCAAATATGGCAAAACTGTTTCTGCTGGCGAAGATCAAGGGGTGGGGTGAGGTACTGGACTATTATCATAATATGATCTCCATGCGGCTGCAGTCATATTCATACAGCGAGAAAAAGAAAAAAATGCTGGAAAGTCTGATCAAGCTGATGAAAGATGTTGGATCCGTAAATTTGCTTAAGATAATTGAAGATCAAGGGGGAAAAAGCACTTTCCTTGATGAGATCATTGATCTGAATGAAGTAAGAGGTGTTGTTTTTGGTTTTCAGACAAGCCTTAAAGCCTGGTGGCCGGATAGGTGGCTGGGAGAGTACGCGCGCCGTTCTCCGAATTTGCAGGAATTGGAGTATGGGCCCGGGCGCCGGTTCGTTGAAGCTTACTTTGAGGCGAAAGCGGCGGGTTGTTTTGAAACAGTGAGGATTGAAGAGGAGAACCTGTTGAATAATGCTCCGATCTTTTGCGGGAAGCCGCCGTCGCCCCAGAATTCTGGCGTTGATAAAAAGGATCTCAATAAAAAGGACTACTGGCTTGGGCTTGAGAGGCCTCTTCTCGGCGATTCCGCGATGCTGGTGGGGTCCATCGGCACTACTCTGGACCCCAAAACTTGCGAGTATAGCAATTCCTTACCAGAGGCGGCTCTGGATATCGGGGGAGGGCAGAAGGTAAAGGCGAAATTGAAGCGTGAGGTTGATAAGGCGCCTATTCCCCTGGGAGGAAAAATTTCCAGGACCAAAGGATCGCTGATCGAATTCGAGTTGGCAGGCGAGAAGGTTTCCAACGAATGGCTGAACATATCCCTGACAGAATATCGGGCCAAGATGGCAGGCCAAAAGGACCTGTTAACTGCAATTCCGCTTGAAGAAGCGCCAAAGGAATGGCGGGACTTGCTTGAGGTCATTGAGCGCGCTGGTTTGACGGTGGGGCAGGCCATTGAGACTATCCAGGCCTTTGTAATGGAAAAATATCCTTATCGAGGATATGAGGGCGCGGCGGCGGAAATGTTCGCGCAGTTGAAGGAGCGGCTGGCAAAGGGCGAGGGAGCGGGAAGCAATGAATATCTGAAGTTGATCCTGCAAATAGGTTGTGGCCATTGTTGCGAGCTTTCAGAGATCACTTTGAATCTTTTGAGATTAGCCGGATTGCCAACGGTCAAATTGAGCGGCTGGCTGGCAAAGGGCAAAAAGGTCGGGAGGATAGGCCATGAGGTTGCTGCGGTGGTGTTCCCATCTTCGCGAGAAGGGAAATTATTGGCCAAAGTGGTGGAGACGGCCGCGGGTGGGATAGGTTTTGAAATGTCCTCCCCCAAATTTGCCAGGACCAAAAGGATCATCAATTGGATAAAAAGCAAAATGCGGACGAAAAAAACTGCAGGGACGCTCCTTGCGGGCGACCCGATCCCTAAATCCACTCCCGAAACCCCGCCGGAAGAAACTATCCCGGCCGCCCAAAAGATCGAACAGGCGCAGGCCGAAATAAATATGGCCAGGCAATTTGATGAATATCTGGATTCTTTATCTCCGGAGGAACAGGTCGCCCTGCACACGGAATTATGGGCGCAATATTATGGTCTAGCCTATAAGCCAGGAAAAGCGGCCTCTGCAATGCCCTGGCAACAGCGCAAAGATTGGATCAAATGGGTCATCAACCAGCTCGACACGCAGAAATAATACCATTACAATAGTACGGTATGGGTTCTGAAATAATAAAACACCTCAAACGCCTCATAATATCGGTCATGGTCCTTGATAACGCCGTCGTCCAAGGCCTCAAAAAGCTCTTTCCGCATAAATATAAGATCACGGGTAGGTGTAAGAGATGCGGGAACTGCTGCCGCGAGATACATCTAAAAATGACCCCGCGCCAGATACGCAGCGAGTTCTTTCGCAACCTCTGCATCAAATGGCTGGTCTGGCTCTATGACTTTATCCTCCTTGAGGTAAACACTGAGTATTACTATCTATCTTTTACCTGCAAACACATTGGTGAAGATGGGAAATGCCAGAACTATACCTGGCGCTATAATATTTGCCGCAATTATCCTCTGTTGGATTATTTTGAGGAACCAAAATTCCTGCCGGGATGTGGGTTCAAAAAAATGGAAGTCTAAAGACTTCCGCTACAAGGTTTTCCGTCCAAGACATCTAGATAATCTTCTGATTACATGAAATCTTAGGCCAAAATTTTCGATATATATATAGAAAAGAGTACACATTCCCATGGAGGAGGATCAAGTACCATATGAACAGGCCGTCAATATCTATATCTGGCGTTGCCCCTTCAATTTCTTTCCACAAACTGCAACCTCTGGGACAAGGAGGGATGGGAACGGTTTACAGAGGTCTGCGTGTTGAGTCGCGCGGGCTGGGCGATATGTCCGCCATGCAGGTTGCTCTTAAAATGCCATCCATAGGCCCCGACCATGATAGATCGCTGCGAATGTTGATCGCGACCCAAAACAGATTGGGGGGAGAAGCACTTCCAGGAGTTGTGCAGCCGCTCGGTATTGTGGAGTGTGACGGAGAACAATGTCTGGCGATGGAATTGGTTGACGGCAGGAATTTGGCTGAATTAAATAGAGATAAATTTGATCTGCTTGAAGCTATAAGTATCATAATGTCAGTAATACGCGGTTTAAAGAACCTCCAAAAGAAGATATCTGGCCATGGGGATTTGAATTTTAAGAACATCATTCTCAGTGAAAAGGATGGGACTGCCAAGGTTTTAGATTTTGAGATGGCTATGTGCCATTTTGAAAAAATGTTCAATGAAGATGAAGTCGGGGGAACATTTGGATATATTGCACCCGAGTTAATAGGAAGAGAATCCCCGAGCGCTCAATCTGACATTTTTTCTCTGGGCATGATCTTTACGGATATGCTGATTGGACGTCACCCCTTTGGCGAAGATAAAAAACAAGCGCAGATAGAAATTTTGCGAGGCACATTAATGCCGTCAATAACACTCGATCGGCATAAATCTGTGGAGCGAGAGTTAAATCGCGTTATTAAAAAGGCTTGTGCCACAAAGAAAGAAGAACGCTACCAAACCTTTGATAGTTTTGCAAAGGATCTTGCCAGGCTTGTTCTTCTTATCCCTCTTGAGGAACGCGAGAAAATGGACCAGCACACCTACAATCGCCTTGCGCAATGGAATAATCCGCTAAACGACTGAAATTTCTTTAAAAACCCTCCGAAATATATATGTATGGTACAGTCATTGCCTTCACCAAAGATAAGAGGAACCTTGTCGCCAAGAATTGGCAATATTAAGCTGACGCGCAGGGATCAAGCTCTTATGGTCGAACCTTTATCTGGCAAGGCTCTTGAAGCTTCTAGTAGTCTTCCAATATTAAGAAATAGGGTTCAATGGGTTGACAGATTTGAACAATTCCCAGTACAGGTTCAAAAATTGTTCAAAACATCACAGGAAGCACTCATGGCTTTTTATTTGCTATTCCAGGAAGGGGACTGCCGCCTTTTGTTTTGTGATTTTCTCTACAGCGATAATGAGAAGGGAGAAGAAGAGTATTGGGATCTAACCATCATTCCATTGAAACTGAGAAGAGAAGATGTGGAAGCCAGGCTAACCTTACTAATTAATTTATATGATCCGCAAGATCGATTAAAAACGCCTGAAGAGATATTTCAAGTACTTGTTGCCGGTCAAAATGAAATGATAAAGATACTGGGTATAATGCTGATTTCGGAAATGGCCGGCTCCCCTGACAACTAACCCCCCCTAGATCAACTCAAGAAATTTCTGGTTATTGAAGAGATCGATCCCAACTATTTGCCCCTTCATAAAGGCGTAAGGCTCTTTTAGCTCCAAGATGGCCATTACCGCTTGTCCAAGGTCCGGCTCGTGGCCGACGAGCAGCAGCGAATCAAGATTATTATACGAACTGGCCAGTTCCATAATATCTTCGGGCGTACAACCGGAAGATAGCGACTCTTCTTTTGAGGCCGCGTCAACAAGTCCCAGCTCCCTGGCAACTATGGACGCGGTTTGGCAGGCGCGAACATAAGGGGAGGAGAGAATAAGGTCGAACGATATCCTAAGCTCCACAAGCCTTTTGGCCTGTTCGGCTGTGTGCTTTTCCCCTTTATCGGTAAGCTTTCTGTCTGCATCCGTTTTGCCTGGCTGCCTGGCTTCCGCGTCGTCATGACGCATTAAAAATAATTTCATAAAAACATTATATCATACACCTTTTTTCGTTGACCTTTTGTCTGTTTTCCATTAGAATGAAGTAACGGAAATAGTCGGAAAAATACCACATGAAAGCACTTCGACCCATCGATATGGCTCAGGGCAAGCAAGCTCAGTGCAGGGCATATCTTGCGCTGGAAGACGGGACGGTTTATACGGGGCAAGCCTTCGGCTACAACGGCGAGGCGGAAGGAGAGCTCGTTTTTAATACCTCTATGACCGGCTACCAGGAAATCCTTACCGATCCTTCCTATAAAGGCCAGATAATCACCATGACCTATCCGCTCATAGGCAACTATGGCGTGAATACAGAGGATGTTGAATCTGAAAAGATACATTGCTCTGGATTTGTGGTAAAAGAACGTAGTAAACTGGCCAGCAACTGGCGGGCAGGGGACGATCTGGATGCTTATCTGAAAAAGAACAAGGTCATTGGTATTGAAGGTGTGGATACCCGAGCAATTACCAGGCATATTCGCCTTTCGGGAGCCATGAAGGCCATTATCAGCACCAAAGACAACAATCCCAAAAGCCTGGTCAAAAAGGCGAAAGCCTCGCGCAGTATTGTGGGAGTGGACCTGGTGAAAGAAGTTACCTGCAAAAAGCAGTACAATTGGAACAAAATCGGAAAACACAAAGTTGTGCTTATCGACTGCGGCGCCAAGTTCAATATTATGCGCGAGCTTGCTGAGCGCGGCTGCAGGGTAGTTGTCGTGCCGGCACAGGCCAGCGCGAGAAAAATACTATCTTTAAAACCTCATGGTGTCATGCTTTCCAACGGGCCCGGTGATCCGGCCGCAGTCACCTATGTTATCGAGACCGTTCGCGAGCTGGTCGGCAAAGTCCCCGTATTCGGCATCTGTCTTGGCCATCAAATGATGGGGTTGGCCCTGGGCGGAAAAACCTTTAAACTTAAATTCGGGCACCGCGGAGCCAACCAGCCGGTCATGAACCTGACCACCAAAAAGATCGAGATTACATCCCAGAACCATGGGTTTTCCGTGGACCCCGAGTCCCTCGACAAAGAAACTGTCCGGCTAACTCACGTTAACCTGAACGACAGGACTCTCGAAGGCCTGAGACACAAGAAATATCCGGTGTTTTCCGTGCAATATCATCCAGAAGCATCCCCTGGTCCGCACGACAGCAAATACCTTTTCGATGAGTTTATCCGAGAAATGGAAGATGGCAAAAAGAACTGACATAAAAAGCATATTGATCATTGGCTCCGGGCCCATTGTTATCGGCCAGGCCTGCGAGTTTGACTATTCCGGCACTCAGGCCTGCAAGGCTTTGCGAGCCGAGGGCTACAAGGTAATACTGGTAAATTCAAACCCCGCCACCATCATGACCGATCCGGAAATGGCTGACCGCACCTACATAGAACCCATCCATCCCAACTTCATAGAAAAGATCATCGAACAAGAAAGGCCCGATGCCGTTCTTCCCACCCTGGGAGGCCAAACAGCCCTTAATTGCGCCGTACAGCTTTCCGAAAAAGGCGTATTTAAAAAATACAATGTCGAAATGATCGGCGCGGACGAACAGGTTATAAAGAAAGCCGAGGACAGGGAGCTCTTCAAAGAAGCCATGCAGAAGATAGGGTTGGATCTGCCGCGCAGCGGGCGTGCATATAAGATCGAAGAGGCCTGCGATATAGTTGAGGGCATTGGCTATCCTGTTATAGTAAGGCCCAGTTTTACCCTGGGGGGTACAGGGGGCGGGATTGCCTATAACTCGCAGGAATTTGAAGAGGTGGCCGCCAAAGGTCTTGAGGCCAGCATGATATCCGAGATATTGATAGAAGAGTCCGTCATCGGCTGGAAGGAATTCGAGATGGAGGTCATGCGCGACAAACGCGACAATGTCGTGATCATTTGCTCCATCGAAAATTTCGATCCCATGGGCGTGCATACCGGCGACTCCATAACTGTGGCGCCAGCCCAGACGCTTACAGATGTCGAGTATCAAAAAATGCGTGACGCCACCATAGCCGCTATCCGTGAGATCGGAGTTGATACCGGCGGCTGCAATGTCCAGTTTGCCATCAATCCCGATGACGGGCGTATGGTGGTTATCGAGATCAATCCCCGTGTTTCGCGCTCTTCGGCCCTGGCCTCTAAAGCGACCGGTTTTCCCATAGCCAAGATCGCGGCCAAGCTTGCCGTTGGCTATACACTTGACGAGATCCCCAACGATATTACCAAAGAAACCCCCGCTTCTTTCGAACCGACCATTGATTATTGCGTGGTAAAGATACCGCGCTTTACCTTTGAAAAGTTCAAGGAGGCAAAACCCGTCTTGACCATTTCTATGAAATCGGTCGGCGAGACCATGGCCATTGGCCGCACCTTTAAAGAGGCCCTGCAGAAGGGAATGAGGGGGCTGGAAATAAAAGTTGCCGGCCTGGAAGACCCCAAAAAAGATGACAGGGACCTAAAAACTATGCTCATTACGCCAAATCCTGACAGGATATTTTATATCAAACTGGCATTAAAACAGGGAATGAGCATTAAAGAGATCAATCTTCATACAGGGATCGATCCATGGTTCCTTGAGAACATCAGGGAGATCGTCGGGCTTGAAAAGAACATCATCTCCCAAAAAGGCAAAATACTGCGTGATCGGGTTATGATGACCGGGGCAAAAAAAGCGGGCTTTTCGGACAAACAAATAGGAAAGCTTATTGGAAAAAGCGAGCTGGACGTTTGGAACGCGAGAAAAAAGCTTGGTGTGCAGGCTACATTCAAACTGGTCGATACCTGTGCCGCGGAATTTGAGGCTTATACGCCGTATTTTTATTCGACATACGAGCTTGAGGACGAAAGCCGAACTTAAGGAGGCGGGAAAATGTTTGATTCAATATTGTTCCTCCATGGTTTTGCGACCACTCCCAGGGTTTGGAAGCATCAACAAGAAACTCTTTCCGACAAATATAACATTTTGACGGACCCCGGCGAGGCCAAAAAGACCAATGGCAGTCTGGCCATTGTTGGATGGTCTCAGGGCGCCCAACAGGCGATCAATTTGTATCTTGAAATGCGTGACAGGGTAACCTCACTGGTACTGGTCTCTGCCACTCCCCGTTTTTTGTCCGACGATGAATATCCTCACGGCCTGTCGTCCGCCCTTTTGCGGAACCTGGAAAGAAAGGTCAAGGACAACCTGAAAGAAGGGTTAAGATTTTTCTATGGCCTGCTTTTTGAAGGGGCGCACGAGCATGAAATATTCAAGGAAATGCCGGAGTTTACCAGCGAACAAATATTAGCGGACCTGGAAAAGCTCAAACTTGAAGATGTACGCGGCCTATTGCACAAGATCGAAGTCCCAACCCTGCTGATCCATGGCGAAAAAGACCAGATATGCCTGCCGCAGGCTTCGTATTATATGGCGGACATCATTCCTAATGTTTCTTTAAAGATAATGTCCGGGGTAGGGCACGCGCCTCACGTTGAACGCCCTGATGAATTCAGCCGTCTGTTAAAAGAATTCGTATGATAGACAAAGAGCTGGTAAAAAGACATTTTTCAAAGAGCGCCCGGGAATATGAAGATATTGCCCGCATCCAGCGCTATGTGGCCAATGAGCTGGTGTTAAAGATCCCCGAACGAGACTATCGCTCTATTCTCGATGTGGGCTGCGGAACAGGCCTTCTGCCGCACCTGCTTTCAAAAAGGTTCCCTCTGGCCATGATAACAGGTGTTGACATTGCGGCCGGCATGGTCGAGGTGGCCAACAACAACAAAAGCCATATGAACCTTATTTTCCAGGTGGGTGACGGGGAATCGCTTTCTTTTTCTGATGCTAGCTTTGATCTGGTGGTATCCTCTTCCTCTTTCCAGTGGATGAACGTGGTCAAGGCTTTTTCCGAAGTAAAGCGCGTTCTACTGCCGGGCGGCAAGTTTGTCTTTGCCTGTTTCGCGTCAAATACTTTGCGGGAAATAAAAGAAGTTTTTGGCGCGGGGTCTGTCCATGATCTGCCATCGTCGGAGCTTGTTATTAGTACCCTGGCAGCCCTGGAATTTTCAAACATTGAAGTGGTGACGACGGCTAAAAGAGAATATTATCCTAACGCTTTTGATCTGTTAAAAACACTTAAACAGCTTGGCGTGCAAAACGCTCAAAAGAGGGGTGTTGGATTAGGTGGGGGCAGGTCTATCTTTAGATCAATGGTTGAATACGAAGAGCAATTCTCTGGATCAAACGGGGTCTATGCGACCTATGAAGTTGTTTATGGCCTGGCTTTGAAGTATTAGCCCCCGTCGCCTCTATCTTTTCCTTGATTTTATTTTATTTTCCATTATTATTATGACAAGTAAAAGGAGCGCATGTTATGACAAAAAAACAAAAAATAATGGTAGTTGATGACGAAAAAGAGGTCCAGGATGTTCTGCAAACGCGTTTTGAGGCTTTAGGATATGATGTCGTCATTGCTGAAAATGGCGAAGAAGCACTCGAAAAAGTAAAAACTGACAAACCGGACCTGATTATTTTGGACATTAAAATGCCCAAGCTAGATGGGTATGGGGTTTGCCGAAATTTGAAGGGAGATAAAGATTTTAAAGACACCCCCATAGTCATGCTTTCGGTAAAAGCCATGGAAAAAGACAGGGAGATCGGTCTCAAGTGCGGAGCTGAAGCTTATATTACCAAACCTTTCGATCCCAAAAAGCTGGTGGATACTGTAAAGAGCCTGTTATCCGGCAACCACCCCTGAGCACCTTTCGCACAGGGTGGGGTGGATTGCGTTCTTGCCGACAGTATTTTTCCACTGCCAGCAGCGTTCACATTTCTTCTCTGATGAATGGCTGACCTTGATGTTCTCTTTGCCCTTGCTTATCTTGATGTCAGAGACAATAAAGACCATGGCCAGCTCTTTTTCAATGGAGCATAAAGCCTCGAAGTCTTTATCATCCAGAACCAGACTTACCGAGGCTTCTGTGGAAGAAGCGATCTCCTTTTTGGAGCGGGCTTCTTCCAGTCGTTTGTAAACCCTTTCCCTTGCCGCAAATATCCGTTCCCACTTCTCTTCCAGGCCTTTGTCCGTCAGCCTGTTTTCGGGCAGGGGAAGCTCGGCGAGAAAGATGCTTTCGAGGGCAAGCTCCGGCACGAACTTGAGAATACTTTCGCAGGTGAAGGAAAGAACGGGAGCGAGCAGTTTTATAAGGCTCAACAGGACCTCGTGCATTACGGTTTGCGCGGACCTTCTTGATGGCGCGTCTGGCCTGTCACAGTAAAGCCGGTCCTTTGACAGGTCCAGGAAGAAGGCGGACAGGTCGTTAACGCAAAATTCGAGCACCGAATGATAGACAACATGAAATTCAAATCCCTGATAGGCTGTGTCAACCTTTTCGATGAGCTTATGAAGCTTTAATAACGCCCACTTGTCTATCTCCAACAGTTGTTCGTACTCTACTTTATCTTTGCCATTGTCATAGTCATAAAGGTTGCTTATCAAAAAGCGGCAGGTGTTGCGTATCTTTAAATAGGCGTCCTGCACCTGCTTTAGTATCTTGTCGGAAGCGGCCATATCATTGCGAAAGTCGGTGGAAGCCACCCAC
>JAHJBW010000005.1 GCA_018813405.1 Candidatus Margulisiibacteriota bacterium
AATTCGTATGATAGATTCTGTTTATTGAGTTCAAAAGTCAAAATTTTGTTGATCAACCAATCAGCATGCCCTTCTACTATTGATTGCCAAACTGCTGCAACCTGATCATCCAACTCTACCATTAGAGCTTTTTCGGCTAAATTCTCAAATATTGCTGTGAGGCTAATAATACCTCCTCCAGCAAAAGGCTCAATAAGTAAGGCGGGTTTATTGCTTTTGCTTTTTAACCATTTGCGTAGCACTGGCACAAACCATGTTTTTCCGCCAGGATAACGAAAAGGACTGCGTTGTGGCACAGATGCAATATTTGTTGTTTTTTTATTTTCTTGCTCAGTTTCCTGATATTCAAGAAAAAGATTTTGTTGCATTTATTATCTCCTACAAAATGGAGTATCTATTGTCTGATTTCGAGGAGGCGTTTCAAGTTGTTGATCTAATTTATCTTGAAGAATCTTAATGAAATCATTAATATGGCCTGGCTTTGAAGTAGTAATAGAGATCAGGGCAGGGGAAAATTCTGTATAAATAGTATCAACCTTTTTTAGTCTATATGAGTTCTTGTGAGGTACTAAGTCATATAATAACCATGCTATATCGGCTTTGTTTTTTGCAACTCGATGCAAATGAGGTAAAGTGTTGAAAAAACTCCTATTTAATGCAACTGCGATTTTTTTATTCCATGAATTCAAAATTCCACCCTTGAACAATAGTTGGGGAGCAAGACGCTTTCTAGACGATGATAAATAATCCGGGCGTGGAAAATTAGGTTCATTGGTCCAATCCATGTTTGCTCTAGCTTTAGGATCTTTCATATAAGAGGCAAATGGTTCTCTAATATTCCCCGAAATATACACTGCTTGTATCTCTAAAGCACCAAAATCACATACTTTACCATTTTTATCATAAGAAACCAGAACAATATCAATATTGCCAGCAGATTTCCCGTCCTCATCTGATAATCGAACCTCTGTTAAAGAAGTCCATTTTGATTCTTTAGGAAAGAAAAATTCTGCAGCATCATCTGTGATTATCCATCGCTCTCTGAATCTGGTTGGACAAGTGATAACAGGTTTATCATCAAAATATATGCTGCAAACACCTAGTGGATCCTTTGCCTTATCTTTGGTGCAATTTGGAACCTTATTATTGAACGGACAAAGGCGCTTTGCGCGATAGCGAAAGGCTTCATCGCTCTGATCGGTTGGGGCAAATCCAAATATTTCTGCTAAAGGATGTTTAATTTTTGACATTTTTCTAACTCTTAAGGAAGGGATGTTATAAAATAATTTCTTATAATTATCCCAGTCAATTATAGCCTATCTTATACTAATCATTGGCAATTTTCAATCTTCCCAAGTCCATCCTGCCGGGCGCAATTATAATGGGGGATGTGGGAAGGGAGGATAGGGATAAGAATGAGGAATGAGGAAGGCAGGGGAAAATCAGCGCTGTGAATTTATCAGGCCAGAGATCATTTTTGATAATTCCTCTAATTTGGCATATAAACCTTCCTTAATTGGCTGATCGATCTTTGCCATGTCATGTAAAATATCGATTATAGCCACGCATTCAAAAACCGATCCGCGGGCGATAGTATAAAAATTCCGTTTATCAGCTTTGGAATAACGGCCTGCGCCTTCGGCAATATTCAAAGGAATAGAAATGCTCGCTCTTTGAAGTTGATCGATAAATCGAGGGTGAACACCTTTTAATCCGGATATTAGTGCGGAAATCTCTATTGCTGCCTGTTTTGCCTTCCTATAAACCTCAAATTTCTCAAAATCGAACATGTTTTGTCTTCCTCATTCCTAATCCTCATTCTTATCCCTTGTTTTGCGCAGGGATAGGGTGAAGAATGAGGAATGAGGGAAAATTTGCTGGCGAAGTTTACTTGTCTTTGCTTCTCTTCAGTCTTCCTCATTCCTATCCCTAATTCTTATCCTTAAAATTTGCGCCAGCAAATTTTGGGCCCACTAGGATTTGAACCTAGAACCTGTCGATTATGAGTCGATTGCTCCACCCTTGAGCTATGGGCCCCCGAGATTCTAAGTTTATCTTATTTTACCCCGCATGGTCAAGACAGCCGCTATATGTTAAAATTATAAATAACTTACTGATGCCACGGCGCACACAGGGGGGATGCCCTCCGAAGTCCGCCGGAGGCGGACGTAGGAGGGCGGTTAGTTCAGCTGGTAGAACGCCTCGTTTACACCGAGGAAGTCGTAGGTTCGAGTCCTACACCGCCCATTTCATCTGCCTACGCCATGGGCGGCTAGTTCAGTGGTAGAATGCTTCCTTCACACGGAAGAGGTCATAGGTTCGATCCCTATGCCGCCCATATGATACAATACACGATGGAGGTGGAAAATGGCAGAAGAAAAACAACCGTCGCTTGAGGAAATAATAAAGCAGATCAATGACTTTGAGAACACCCTGAGCAAGCTTACCAACAATGTGATGAACCTGAAAGAAAAGCTTGCAAAGAACAAGGAAATGTACGGTCCCGATATTTCAAAATGGCCCAAAGAGGCACGCCTTGACGCGCAGTCCGGTCAGGCAAAATAAAACATGGACCCAACTTTCTATATTGGAACTATCCTGATCGCCGGCTATATACTGGGAATGGTCGCCCAGAGGATGAACCTTCCCCGGATAGTCGGATATATTATCGCCGGCATACTGCTTAACCCTACCACACTGGATATACTGCCAGCCGACTTTATCGCCAAATCAATTGTTGCCAACAATATCGCGCTGGCCTTTATTACTTTTTGCATTGGCGGCTCGCTTTTGGCTTCCAGGCTAAAGGCGCTTGGCAAAAGCATTCTTTCCATTACCTTCTTTGAGGCCGAGTTCACCTTTGTCATTTTGGCCTTTGGCCTGGTGTTCTTTGTGCCCGGATTGAACCTGGCACAGAAACTGCCGCTGGCACTGCTCATTGCCGCCGTCGGCTCGCCAACCGACCCCACTCCTGCCCTGGCCATAGTCAAGCAATACAAAGCAGACGGCAACATGACCAGGACCATACTGGGAGTGTCGGCATCGGACGACGCGCTGGGCATAATGAACTTTTCACTGGCCATGGCGCTGGCCGGGGCGATCGTGATGGGAAGGTCATATTTCACCTTCAACAATACCGTTCTACTACCACTGGCTGTCATCTGCCTGTCCGTCTTGATGGGCGTGATGTTTGGGATAATTTTAACTTTTTTGAGCAGGAACTTAAAGTCGGACGAGTCCATGGTCACAATAGCGCTGGGATTTGTCTTTATATGTTTCGGCGCATCGCTATTTCTTAATTTTGACGAACTTCTCTCGACAATGGTAATGGGTTTTGTTTTTGTTAATTTGTCACCGAAAAGCAAAACTGTCTTTTCCCTCTTTGAGAAACATTTTGAAGAGCTGGTCTTTATCGTCTTTTTTGTTCTGGCTGGCGCCAACCTGGACTTTACAACGCTTTCCCAGGTCTGGCCGGTGATACTGGCCTTTATTGTTTTAAGGACCATCGGCAAGTTTACGGGCGCTTTTGCGGGCGCCAAAATATCCGGGGCCTCTAAAATGGCCACAAAATACACCGGTTTTGGCCTGGTCCCTCTGGGCGGCATTGTGGTAGGTATGGCCCTTCTGGCAAAACAGGTCCCGCAATTCGACTCTTTTGGGACTATACTGATCAACGTAACGCTGGGCGCGGTGGTGGTGCACGAACTGCTGGGCCCGATATTCGTAAAATATGCCTTAGTGAGGGCTGGAGAAATACACCCCCACCACCAATAAAATTGGTGTGGGGGTAAAGGAGTTAACATGAAAAACCTATTGGTCTGGATACTTGTCTACACGGGACTTTTGGCCACAAGTCAGGTATTTTTAAAATGGGGAGTTGGCCATTTGGGAGGCATCAAGCTCAAGTCGATAGCAGACGTCCTTCCACTGATCATTAAAATCCTGACCGACCCGCTTATCATAGTGGGTACCTTAATGATGCTTGCCACCTATTTCGTTTGGATATTCATCCTTTCGTGGTTTGACCTGGGAATGGCCTTCCCGCTCACAGCGCTTACTTATGTTTTTGTGGCCATCCTGGCCTTTGTTCTGCTGGGAGAGCGCATGACACTGCAAAATTATGCTGGGATATTCCTGATCGCAGGCGGGGGGTTTTTCTTGCTGTATAAGTAAGGAGCAATCTTGAATTGCCACCAATAATCTGCTATTCTAATTACTACTAACGACTTACTAATCTCTATTTTTGGCCCCATCGTCTAGGGGTTAGGACACCAGCTTTTCAAGCTGAGAACCGGGGTTCGATTCCCCGTGGGGCTATACTAACCAAATATCTTCGATATCCATATCCCCACATAGTTGGTAAGCACCACTACGCAGGCCGCGATCAGCAGATGTTCGAAGATCACTTTCCAAGGGGCGGTCCCCTCGCTTTTGGCCATGACATAGCTTAAAAGCGCCAGCGCCAGCATACCCCACAACACACTGACCATGACCGCGGTAGAAAGAGAAAACAACGCTACGGGTATGATAAAGGTAAGGGCGAAAAGAAATTTGGTAAGAAAGGCTGCTATGGTTGATTGCCAGACCTCCAGGGGCGTATGCTTGCCTTCCGATTCCTCGGAAATATGTATGCCCAGCGCGTCAGAAAAAGCGTCGGCGATCGCGATGGTCAGGATACCGCCGATCACCACCAGGCTGGAATGAGTGCTGGAGCTTAGACCCACCAGCAAGCCCAGTGTGGTTATTACACCTGAGGTCAGACCAAAACTTAAACCCACCTTGATCGAATGGTTGAATATTCTCATTTGCATATTATTCTATCATGCTATAATGTTCTGCGTATGAGAGTTTTTTGCGAAGACTGCAAAAAGGATATGACCAGAATATCCGGCACCTACGCCCTTACCGGCGTCACCAAAGACCGCAGGACCGACAAGATCAATTTTGACCCCGGATCAGGGGTTCCCGTTGTAGCCTATGTTTGCACCCAGTGCAACCGTATTAAAATATATTCTGCCGTACGGTTAGGTGAAATATGAACGTAGTATCCGACTCGGTCCACGGGGAAATAACCAAAAAGCGTGAAGAGACCAGGTCCGACCTGGCCAAAAAGCTGATAATCTTTGCTTTCGGCTCCATCCTGGCGTGCCTGATAATTGGCGCGCTCCTGCTCTGGCTGCTGCCTAACGAAGACTTTGGCTTCAAAGAAATGCTCAATCTGTTACTGGCCATAACCACCTTCTGGTCCGGGCTCCTCGGCTCGGCCATGACTTTCTACTTTGTGACAAACGAATAAAGGAGGGCTTTCTATGCCTATCGCGGAAATGAAAAATGTTGTCAAACATTACTTCATCGGAAAACATGTCGAGGTCCCCGCACTAAGGAACATCTCACTCACCATAGACGAAGGAGAATTTACCTCTATAGCCGGCCCATCCGGATCAGGCAAGACCACCATACTCAACCTCTTCGGCTGTCTTGACTCCCCAAACGAAGGCACCGTTTTCGTCAGCGACAAAGATGTTTCAAGGCTCTCTTCAAACCAGCTGGCTGATGTGCGCAACACCAACCTGGGTTTTATCTTCCAGACCTTTGATCTTATACCTGTATTGAGCGCCTTTGAGAACGTGGAGTTTCCCCTTATCCTCCTTGGCGACAAGAACGCCAAAGAAAGGAAACAGCGGGTCATGAAGGCGCTGAACGATGTAAACATTGGCGAGCTGGCAGGCCGTCGGCCGTCGGAGATGAGCGGCGGACAACAGCAACGAGTGGCCATTGCCCGCGCGCTGGTAAAGAACCCGAAAGTGGTGCTGGCGGATGAACCAACGGCAAACCTTGACTCTGTCACTGGCGAAGAAATACTTAAATTGATGAAAGATATGAACGAAAAGACCAGGACAACCTTCATCTTTTCGACCCACGATCCCATGGTCATGGACTATGCCCGACGGGTCGTGAGGGTGCATGACGGGCAAGTTCAGGCGGATGAGAGGAAATAAGCGTGCTAATAAAGCTGGCGTTCAGGAACATATTCAGGCATTTTACCAGGACCTTCCTGACCTTCCTGGCGATCGCGCTGGGCCTGGCAATGCTTATTCTTGTGGATTCAATGCTTACCGGCATTGACCAGGAATCGTTTGACAGGATCATCAATTACGAGACCGGCCATATCAAGATATTTGACAGGGGCTACAGAGAAGATGAAGAGAACCTTCCTTTAGATAAATCCATCGAGGACCCCACCACGCTTATTAAAAAGATCGGTATGGACCCCGATATCGCGGGGATTACCTCACGCATTAACTTTCGGATCATGCTCTCCGACGGCATCGACCAGTATCCGGCAGTTGGCATTGCCATTGACCCAAAGGACGACCAATCAGTATTTTTGTTAAAGCAAGCGGTCGCCAGAGGCGACTTCCTGGCCGGGACCACGGAAGCTGCCATGCTGCTGGGAAACGGCCTGGCAGAGGATTTTGGGGTGGACGTGGGGGACTACATGACCGTTCTTACGCGCACCAAATATGATACTTATCAGGCCCTTGATCTGCGCGTCAAAGGCATCTTAAAGACCGAAGACCCCAAGATCGACTATGCCGCGGTGGTGATCCCATTAGGATTGGGCCAGGGATCACTGGATATGGGCCAAAGTGTCACCGAGATCGATATCAAGCTCAAGGACCCTGCCAGGATACAGGAATTCCGCGATAAGTTGGCCAGGGAGACCCCGGGAATGGAAGTTGTCACCTGGAAGGAGCAGGCGGCGGACGTGATAGCCATTGCCCAGGCCAAACGCGGCGGGACTTCCTTTATCCTCTTCAGCGTTTTTATAATCGCCCTGATCGGCATAAGCAATACCATACTACTGGCAGCCTTTGAACGGACCAGGGAGATAGGCATGATGGCGGCCATGGGCATGCGGAGGGGGCAGATCGTCTGGCTTTTTGTCCTGGAAGGCGCCATGATCGGGGTGTTGGGAAGCATCACGGGGTGTTTGTTAGGTGTCTTGATAAATATCCCCTTCGTTAAATACGGCATCAACTGGGGATTTGTGATGAGGGACG
>JAHJBW010000183.1 GCA_018813405.1 Candidatus Margulisiibacteriota bacterium
AGAGGATCTTTCCTCCAGATATCCTTCTATTTCTCTTGGGTCTGTACTAAGATTTTCTGTCCTGCTAATGGTTGTGGGGAACACGCAACTGGCAAAGGCTTTGAATGCTGAAACCACTATTGGGCCAGCAAAGATCAAAGCTATTACATCAGGGAAAGACCTGAACTGGCTAAAGGATCAAGCGATTGAAGCATGGTTTAGTGCTTTTAACAATATAGACCTTTCTGCGAAGAAAACGGCTGTTGATATTAATGCGCAAGCCATTATTGACCAGCTGCTTATCCTTCAGCCCATATTAAAGGATATCAAAGAGCGCATTGATGGCGACAGCAATAATCCCACCGAGGGGCAGGTCCAACATTATCTTCAAAAAAGACTTTCGGACCAGGCCTGGACAAGGGCACTAGATGCTTCATCTAGTTCTCCGCTTTTTCAGTCATTTATGCAAATAGGTCCCGCTCTTGCTACCATAACCAGAGAATGGCTTGAAAAATTGCCGCTCCAAATTCAAACTGAGCTTGGTTATTCAACAGGAATGAAAATTGGCGAATGGGCCAAAACTGCTGATGTTAACAAAATAAAAGAAAAAGCTGTAAAATTCTGCGGTGAAAAGCCCCCCCAGCCCGAAGTTAACGCGACTATTTGGAACGAATACGGCCTGTACACCTATGGCCTCCCGGGCCAGACCTACGGCGATATCGAGATGGGCGACACCGAGAAGGCCTTCAGAAAGCACGGCTTAAGACTGCGCCTTGGCACCGGCTCCGACTTTTCCTATGTTGGCGAAGACCTGTCAAAGCCCGGCATTCCCGACGGCGTTACCCTTTCGGCCCTGGCCGGCGCGGAATTTGACTTCCACCTTGTTAAAAGCTCGGACTACAACTGGATCGGCGGACTGGCCGGCGAGTTTAACTATACCGGCACCCCCCTTAGCGAAAGCGACTGGGGCGACCACTTTGCCCGGGGCAAAGGCCAGGCCAGCACCTATGGCATTACCGGCGCCGGAAAGTACAATCCTTCTTTCGGCATTGTCGGCGGCGGCGAGGGCAGTTGGACCGATATGCCTACCGACAACAACCTTAACGGCGGCGGCGGATACGTGAGCGGCAATATCGAACAGCCGCTTTACTGGGGCTCTTTTGCCCGCCTGGGCCTTGAAGCCGGCGGTTCTTACACAAGCCGTGAAGAAGGCTACATATCACAGGATGATGCTGAGTCAGCTAAATTCACCCGCGGCAGTGCTGGCATCACAGGCGGCATGCGACTTGACCTTGGCAAATGGAACCTGCGCCTTGGCTACGAATGGCAAAGGGAAATAGAAGAGAATTCTGCTTCCTTGATGGGTAATGATACTTACGATGCCACCACCGACCTGCACGGCGCTTATCTTTCACTTTTGGTGAAGTACAATAAATTCCTGGGTCTGGTCCGCGCCAATTTGCTCAAGCGCCCGGACGCCGGCTGGGAAGTTGGAGCCGAAGCCAACGCTTTCATAAGGGTTGGCTCCAGTGTATTGCTTAACGCGGGCCTGGCAGTTACGCAAAAAGATGTGCTCCACGGCCTGTCGGGGATCACTGAATTCACCGGCCTGGCAGGGGTTATCATAGACCTTGACTCCACAAGGCTGGGTTTCCACGCTATGGGCGGCGGCCTCAAATCCGAAGATGCTGACAGCCTTGCCGGTACTCTTGGGCTTGGCTTCCGTGTAAGCTGGGGCGCTGGCGACAACCGCAACAGGAGGGTTATCGACCTGCTTCCCGAAGGCATGCCCGACCAGGCGGCACAGGCCTTTAACAATGGCCTGTCCACCATGATGGCCGCCCAGAGGGAGCCGATGGGGCAGAACATGCTGTTAGGCATGCTTGACCGCATGACCATGCTTAGCGAATACACCTCGCCCGATATGGATGTGGTCAACAGTTACACCGCGGCCTTTATAAATGGAGAGCTTAATGCTAATAACAGGTTCACCCTGGATGAAATGAAGGGTGATCAGGCAATAAGAGACGCGCATAACGATGGCGCCAACATTCCTGATCAAGAGATCGATGTTAAAGAAGGCAACCTGGGGCGTGCGGAGATAAAGATAGGGGATGGAGATCCTGATACCGCGCCTGCCGACTACGCAAAGGGTCTTGGCTACTTGAACGACAGCGAAAGGCCTGTTTTCCTTGCCATTGATGGCCTTATATGGTCCTCTTTGGATCAGGGCGTGGCGCATGTTGACGAGGGTAACAAAAAGTCCGTCAACCGCGTGTTGAACGTTATCAAGAAAATGCTTGGCGATAACCTTGCCACAGCCAAAGCTCAAGTGACAGAACTTGGACGCCTCGCGCTTGATGGCGGGTTCTATACCACTACGGCAAATTCCCCAACAGTTGATGATGAGCTTCCAAAAGCGCTTGATTCCGCCAAGATGAGCCCGTGGGCAATGGCAATAGCCAAATACCTGCTTTCTACCATCGATGGCGTTACCGACGCGGACAAAACAAAGATCAAGGCCTTGGCCAGCCTTAATGCTGACGCTATAAAGCTTCTGGTCATGTTGATCGAGAGTGGAAAGAACACCCCCGGGGTTGCAAAGCCCACCGTGGCCCAGCTCCGCTGGTATGTGCTTGGTGAAAGAGGCAATGCGGCACCAACACCGGCGCCAGCTCCAAATTCTGCACCGGCAGCGCCAGTAGCTGCACCAACACCGGCGCCAGCTCCAAATTCTGCACCGGCAGCGCCAGCACCAGCGCCAGTAGCTGCACCAACACCGGCGCCAGCTCCAACTCCTGCACCGGCAACGCCAGCACCAGCGCTTGCGCAACCATCAGACGCTCCTAGCGCACCGGCTAATCCATTTGATATGGCAGCTCCAGCACCCGCAGGCAATTAATAATTATTATTGACTCTCAAAAGGCGAAGGTCGACAAAAAGGCTTTCGCCTTTTTTATTTAAAATAGACAATTGTTAGATTGCCTTTTTAAACTGCTTAATGCCTTTATGCGACAAACAAACCACAAACTGCCAGATCCAAAGCAACCGACAACTTCAACCCACAAACTGCAAAACTGGAATATTGAGCCTGGAAGTTTGCTGTTGCTTTGAGTTTTGGTTCTGGTAGTTTGTTAGTCCTATAAAAGGGAAACAAACAATTCAAGCATAAGGCGTTCTTTTTTATCTCTTCACAGTTGCCCCCATTTTTATCAATATCGCGCTCAATATCTTAACAATTTGTCCTGCTTCGTCAATATCGTCGGCAACAATTTTTGGATCAACAAAGGAGCCAGAAATAACAGCCAACCAATATCGGGTTTCTTTTGCTTCTTTTCGGGAAATTGCAACCTTATTAATAAAATCTTTTTTACTGAGGGCTCCGTCCGCCTCCTCAAAATTTGCTCCGATCGAGGTGGCCGCATTTATCAGCTGGCGTTTAAGGCTTTCACATTCGTAACTTTTTGGCAATATTTTTGATATCTCAATGCATCTTTTCGCGAATTTCAACAATCTTTCCCTTAAATTCATATCATATCTCCTTCTTGTTAAAATACCCTCATAGAATTAATGATTGTACTTACCACCCCCTTCCTTTATAGACAAACCTCAAACTACCAAACTCAAAACAACCGACAACTTCAACCCACAAACTGCAAAACTGGAATATTGAGCCTGGAAGTTTGCGGTTGCTTTGAGTTTTGGTTCTGGTAGTTTGTTGATCATAAAAGGGGAACTAGCAATTTTCATGCCAACCTCCTACGCTCTTCGCTGCGCTCGTAGCTTCGGAGGTCATGGCCTGAAGATATCTCATGAAAAAGCCCATGTTTTGTGCATGCACTGAGCGAGTCCGCCGGAGGCGGTGTAGCGTTTTTGGACACCAGTTGCAGCAAATCTCGTCACCCCAATTATTTTCTCCCCGGGTGAAATTTTCCCCGCTTTTTAACGATAGATATATACAAAGAGGTGATCATAATGTCCGAGAACATTAGCAGGATCACATCTGCAAGCCCGCAAGTCCCGCCCGCCCAGGATCTCGCGCCGCTTAAGAAGTTAAGATTGACCCAGGTGGCCGCAACCATCGACTATGCCCAGGGCATGCTTATGGAGATACAGACGGCTGACATTGATAAGGCTTTTGATCTGGTCGATCAAATAAGGGCGCTGGCCAATCAGGTGGACAAGGCTGGCAATTTGGCCGAGCTCAACTCTGCCCTGCAAAAGATCAAAAATATCTATTCACAAGTTTATAACCTGGCCTCCAAAGACCCGTCCGGCGCCCGCGCCCAAAAACTGCCGCAAGACAAATATCCCGCCGTCATTGCTGTCGTGCGGTCAAAGCTTGGCGCCCAGGGCCTGCCGCTTGCTTTTGAGGTCAGGCCGCTTTTGGGCGGCTACTTCCTGGTAAAGGTTGCGTCAGGCAAGAAAAGCTTCTTCATAAAAATGCACCAGAACGACCACCCCGATGACGTCATCTGGTTCATCTCCAACGCGCAAAAGGGCAGTCGCTACTACCGAGAATCCGTTATCCACCCCCGCTTCGAGCTAAGGGTGCGCGACGCGCTCAAAGAAGACGTGGTGCTTAGCGCTCCCGAGTTAAAGGACGGCAAAACGGGCTTTTCTATTTATGATTACAAGACCGGCGTCCGAATAGGGTGGATATCTTCGGACCTGTTTTACGACCCCCGCGGCCTGGAGACCGCGCTCAAACCTATTGCTGAGTCGCTTCAGAGCTCCCGCGAGGAAAGCGGACGACTCCCCGGCGACTTCCTCATTGGCCCGTTAGAAATATGGTTCTCGTGGATGGCCGCCAACAATGCTTATGACATAAACCACAGCGCGCTGGGCGCATATAAGAGCTATCTTAAGCCGGCCGGTATCGAGGACTGCCCCCCTCAATGCCTCGAGGCCATTTGCCAGGGCAATATTCCGCCCATAGAATGCCTTTCCTGTCTGGACGGCATAAAGGATGA
>JAHJBW010000184.1 GCA_018813405.1 Candidatus Margulisiibacteriota bacterium
CAACAGCGGCAGGGCCAGTAGATAATTCTTCAATAATGGCAAACAAAAACAAACTAGCATTCATTGGCTGCGGCAAAATGGCCGAAGCCCTGATCGGCGGTATACTTAAAGGCAAAGCGTTCACCGCCAAAAATATCATTGTCTTTGATGTGGACCCAAAACGGCTTCAGGCGGCAAAAAAAAGATTTGGCGTCACTGTTGCCCGGAACAATCAACAGGCCGTTGACCTGGCCCAAACCGTCATCCTGGCGGTAAAACCGCAGGGCATGAAAAACGCGCTCAATGGCATTAAGGCAAAGAACAAGCTTGTCATTTCAATTGCCGCGGGGGTCAAACTGGCTTTTTTTGGGGAACTGCTCCCTGAAAGCAGAATAATAAGGGCCATGCCCAACAATCCGGCCCTGGTGGCAAAAGGCGTTACCGCCCTGGCCCCGTCCCGCCAGTGCCGCGAGGCCGATACGCGGCTTGCCCGCCGGCTGTTCTCGTGCGTTGGAGAGGTTGTCGATGTCCCTGAAAAGTTAATGGACGCGGTGACCGGTCTTTCCGGCTCGGGTCCCGCTTTTGTCTATCTTTTTATCGAGGCCATGATCGAAGCGGGCGTCCTGCTTGGACTGGACGGCAAAAAGGCCGAAAAGCTGGCGACAGCCACGGTGCTTGGTTCGGCAGAGACCATCAGGGCGACGCGGCTGTCCCCGCGGGCGCTCAGGAAAATGGTGACCTCGCCCGGCGGCACCACGCTGGAAGGCATAAAGGCGCTTGAAGGAAAAGAGTTCAGGCAGATAGTTATTGGATCTGTGGTCGCGGCCGCCAGAAGGTCGCGGGAATTGAGCGAACAATGAACGTGCTAATAGTAGGATCAATAGGATTGGACACCATCGAGACGCCATTTGGAGTGCAAAAGGACATACTGGGAGGATCGGGCGTGCATGCTTCCGTTTCCTGCAGTTTTTTTTCGCCCACCGCGCTGGTCGGGTTGGCGGGAGAGGACTTCCCCCAGGAATACGTTGATTTCCTGACGGGCAAAGGCGTCTCTACACAGGGCCTGATCAGGCAAAAAGGGGCGCGCACTTTCCGCTGGAGCGGCTATTACGAATACGACATGAACCAGGCGCATACCCGCGACACCCAGCTTAACGCCCTGGCCCGGTTCAACCCCGTGCTGTCGGGCGAGCAAAAGAAAATGCCATATGTCTTTATGGCCAACCTTGATCCCGAAATACAGCTAAAGGTGCTTGACCAGCTCGATTCACCAAAACTTGTCGCGGCCGATACCATGGACTTTTGGATAAACGGCAAAAGGGATGCTCTGGTGGAAGTGGTAAAAAGGGTCGACCTTATGCTGCTTAACGAAGGCGAGATCCGCCAGTTTATGCAGACGCCCAATATCCCTCTTGCCGCCAGAAAGATGATCGAACTTGGCGCGAAAGCGGTAGTGGTCAAAAAAGGCGAGCACGGCGCGCTGTTCTTTAACAGCCGGCACTTTTTCGCGGTGCCGTCTTACCCGCAGGAATCGTTCAAGGACCCGACCGGGGCGGGCGACTCGTTCGCCGGCGGGCTGATCGGCTATCTTGGAAAGTCCAATGACCTTGGCGAGGCCAACATCAGGAAAGCGCTGGTGTGCGGGTCGGTAATGGCCTCGTTCAATATCGAGGACTTCAGCCTGGGGCGGCTTAAAACCCTCACTCACAAAGAGATACACAACAGGTTCGGCGAATTCAAGAAGTTTTGCCACTTTGATGAGTTGACAGCCGACCTGGCAGTTTAAGGAGGACCATAATGAAAGATGTTTTTAGAAAAGCGGCAAAGGGATTGTTTGACGAAGGGCTGGTGAGCGCGTTTTCCGGAAGCCTTAGCGTAAGGGATGGTGACAGGATATTCACAACCTCGCAAAATGCCATGCTGAGCGACCTGTCCGATGACGATGTGATCGAGGTCCCACTGGCCGACAACAGCGGATCGGGCGCTTCGCGGGAAATAATCGTGCATCGGGCCATATACCAGAATTCTTCCGCCAAAGCCATTATCCAGGCCACTCCGGCGTTTGCCATTTCACTTTCCATCAACGAGAACAAAATACTGCCCCAGGACGCCCATGGCCAGACCTTTTTAAAATCCATTCCGGTGGTCAAGGTCAGGGACCCCCTTGCTTCCCAGGAGTTGGCAAGGATGCTGCCTTCGGTATTCAAGAGCTCCTACGTTTCCGCGGTGGTCAAAGGGTATGGATCGTTCGTGATCGCCTCCGACCTTATCGAAGCTTATAAGCTTACCTCCTGTCTGGAAAGGAGCTGCAAGGTCCTGTACCTTAGCAAAAAGAACCAGCCGCAGCCGTCCAGGTCCTGGGAGGACAAGAAAAGGCACCACACAACCGGCATTCCCCCTGGGATAGGGGTAATGGACCGCAGTCGCTATCGAAAGAGATGACCTTTGAAGAACTAAAAAACAAAATACTTGCTTACAACAAGAATTCAAACCTCGAACTTTTGACGCGCGTCTGCAAATTCGCCGAAGAAAAGCATAAGTCCCATTTTCGCCTCTCTGGCGAACCATTCATTCAGCATCCCTTGACCGTGGCCTTTATACTGGCCGAGCTGGAACAGGATGACTTTACCATAGCGGCGGCGCTTTTGCACGATACTGTCGAGGACTGCGGCGTTACGCTTGAAGAAATATCGGCGAGTTTTACCCCGGAGATAGCAGTGCTGGTAGAGGGAGTCACAAAGCTGGGCCAGCTTACCTATGAAAGCAGGGAAAAAAGGCAGGCCGAGAATTTCAGGAAAATGTTCGTGGCCATGGGCCGCGATCTGCGCGTCATTATCATCAAGCTTGCCGACCGCCTGCACAATATGCGGACACTGCAATTCCTGCCGCCTGAAAAAAGACTGGAGACCTCAAAGGAAACGATTGAGATATTTGCTCCACTGGCCCATCGCCTGGGAATATGGAAAATGAAATGGGAGC
>JAHJBW010000185.1 GCA_018813405.1 Candidatus Margulisiibacteriota bacterium
AAAGCCCCATGAATGGGACCTTGCCACGGACGCTGCGCCGCAGGAGGTTGCCGCCATTTTTTCAAAGGTGGTACCTACCGGCGTTGAATTTGGCACGGTTACTGTCATTCTGGGCGAAGGCAAATACGAGGTCACCACTTTCAGGTCTGACGAGCGCTACAAAGACGGCCGACATCCCACCAAGGTCAACTTTACGAGGGATATCCACCTTGACCTTTCACGCCGGGATTTTACCGTGAATGCCATGGCTTACGAGCCTTTCAAGAAAGAGCTCATAGACGATTTTTCCGGGCGCCGGGACATTGCAAAAAGCACCATAAGGGCGGTTGGAAAAGCGAAAGAAAGATTTTTAGAGGACGGCCTGCGCTCGATACGCGCCTGCCGTTTTGCCGCACAGCTCAATTTTAAGATCGAAGCGGGCACCTTTAAGGCTATCTCAACCACGCTTAAAGTCACAAAAAAAGTGGCTTTTGAACGCATACATGATGAATTGGTCAAGCTGTTGATGGGGTCGGACAAGCCTTCGGTCGCTTTTGAATACATGCGCAGATCGGGCCTGTTGAAACTGATAATGCCCGAGCTTTTGAAGACCTACAAGATAAAACAGCCCAGGCAATACCATAAATACGATGTCTACTGGCACAGTTTGCATGCCATGGACGCGGCTCCCAGGTCCAGTCTTGTCCTGAGGCTGGCCGCGCTTTTGCATGATATAGCCAAGCCCCGCTGCAAAAAGGGGCACACTTTCTACAATCACGATCTGCTTGGCGCGAAAATAGCGGAAAAAACATTGAGACGCTTGAAGTTCAGCAACGAGGTGGTGGACCGTGTCTGCCTGCTGATAAAAAACCACATGTTCTACTATACCAGCGAATGGACCGACGCGGCGGTGCGGCGTTTCATAAGAAGGGTCGGGCTGGCCAACATCCCCGACCTGTTTGCCGTAAGAAAGATAGACAAGATCGCCATGGAGACCGAGATTGGCGACGACGAGTATTTGGACGAACTGCGAAAAAGGATCGACAGGGTCGTGGCTGACCAGAACGCCCTGCACATAAAGGACCTAAAGATCAACGGCAGGGACGTTATGAAAACCCTCAAGATTGCTCCCGGGCCGAAGGTTGGCAAAGTATTGGGGGCCCTGCTGGAAAGAGTGCTGGACGAGCCGGCCCGCAACGACAGAAAAATTCTCCTGGAAATGGTCAAAGAATATGCAGACTAGGCTCTTTCTAATTATTCTGGCGGCTGTCTTTTTGGCCCAGGCCCAGGCGGGGGCCTATTCTTTGACGGGTGTTCAAATAGAAAAACATAAATATTATGATAATCTTTATTTTTATACTTCAGACTATGTCAGGCCAAAGGTAGAACTGCTTGATGATCCACCTCGCCTGGTCGTCGATTTCAAGGGTGGGGATTTTTCTTCTTCATTTAAAACCTCGGCCATCAAGAGCACGCGTATAAAGGCTTTACGGACTGGCAATCCATCAGAAAATGTTTCCAGGGTGGTGATCGACCTTGCCCGTTCTGTTGATTTTGAGGTGGCATCCATTATCGGAAAAAACCAGGTGCAGGTGGAGATAAGGGAAAAGCCCGGCGTAAAACCATCTGACACATCCCTATCTTCTAAACCTGTGCCTAAGCCTAAGCCTGTGCCAGTGCCCGATCCAGTTCCCGCTTCCGGGCTTTTGACCGCACTGGACAGCAAACCCGCTCCGGCAAAGACGGTTCCTGCCCCCAGGGCTGAAAAGCAGCCGGCATCAGGCAAAAGCGGTCTTTTAAGGGGCAAGGTTATTGTAATTGATCCCGGACATGGGGGGGGCGATCCGGGGGCTATTGCCAACGGGCTGGTTGAAAAGGACATGAACCTTAAAACCGCGTTGCAGCTATCGGGCTTCCTGAAAAGCGCTGGCGCCAAAGTGTATTTGACCAGAACATCCGATGTCAAGGTCAACTTAAAGGATGTGGCCGCTTTTGCCAATCGTGTGGGAGCCGACGCTTTTGTCAGCATTCATTTTAATTTCATAGAGAACGCCAGCAAAAAAGGGACCGAAACTTATTACTATTCAAGCCAGAGCCAGAGGCTGGCCAATGCGGTGCACGCCGGCATGCTTAAAGGCATACACAGGGATGACCGCGGGGTAAGAAAGGCCAAATTCTACGTTATCCACCACACCAGCATGCCTGCCATACTGGTAGAGCCGCTTTATATCTCTAACAGGTCTGACGCGGATTTTGCCAAAAGCGGCGATTTCTATAAAAGGACCGCCTGGGATATTACTGCCGGTCTTAAGGAGTACTTCAAATGAGTGAGATATCCAACGTGCCGAAAATTGGCGCGGAGAAAATACAGTCTGGCACAGGGATAAAGGCCAGGCCTGTGCATATAACACCTGACCAGCCTATTGGGCTTTTTGATTCAGGGGTGGGCGGGCTAACCGTGGTCAAAGAGATAATGCGGAAACTGCCCTCGGAAGATCTTGTATATGTTGCCGACACCGCCAGAGTGCCTTATGGCGGCAGGTCGTCCAAAGAGATAATAAAGATCAATGTCGAGATAATCAATTTCCTGATGTCTAAAAAGGTCAAGATGGTCGTTATGGCCTGCGGGACATCTTCATCCATTGCGTATCCTGTCTTAAAGGACGAATACCCTGTCCCGATAATATCGATGATCGAGCCGGGATCAAAAGCGGCTCTCAACGCTTCCAGGAACAAGGTCATAGGTATAATTGCCACGGTTGGGACCGTCCACTCCATGGCATATCAGGAGGCCATCAGAAGGATGGACCCCTCGGCCAGGCCTTTGGCCGCGGCCTGTCCGCTTTTTGTCCCCCTTATAGAGGGTGGCTTCACTGAAGCGGAAGAGACAAAAAAGGTCGCCAGGGAGTACTTAAAGCCCTTACTGGCCGAGGGTATAGACACTTTGATAATGGGCTGTACGCATTACCCCCACATATCTAAACTACTCAAAGGGATATTGGGACCGCATGTCGCCCTTATTGATCCCGCCAGGGAAGCCGCAAACCTTGTCCTTACGACGCTCAAAGAGGAAAACTTGCTGGCGGAAAACAAAAAAGCCCAATACGAGTATTTTGTCAGCGGGTCGGCCCCCCAGTTCGTTGAACTGGGCAGTCGGCTTTTGGGCAGGCCCATCGCCGGGGCCGAACAGGTGAAATTCGGGTAGGGAAAAGAAGATAATTATTCAGAGAGCGAGGAGCTAATATGTTCGAGTTAATGACAGAATCAAGTTTTTCGGCCGCCCACCAACTGCGCGGCTACAACGGTCCCTGCGAGAACCTGCACGGGCATACCTTTAAAGTACAGTTGTTCGTAAATGGCAGTGATACCGGCAATACCGGCATGGTGCTGGATTTTAAGGAAATGAAAAGATCGCTGGCGGAAGCGATCAGTGACCTGGACCACTCCAATCTCAATGAGCTTGAAGATTTTAGAAGCCAAAACCCCACCGCCGAAAACCTGGCGCGGTTAATCTTTACAAGGATTAGTGGTAAAATAAAGGTGTCCAGGGTAACGGTGTGGGAATCCCCAACCGCCTGCGCGACATACTCGGAGAAATAGGCAATGAACAGCACTCTTGAATTTGTGAAAATGCATGGAATAGGCAACGATTTTGTCCTGATAGACGGGACCAGGCGGTCTTTGTCCGGCATCGATCTTCCCGAACTTGCCAGGCGCGCATGCCATCGCAAGTTTGGCATTGGAGCGGACGGACTGCTTCTGGTGTGGCCTTCCAAAAGGGCGGAATTCCGCATGCAAATACTTAATCCCGACGGCTCCGAGGCAGAAATGTGCGGCAACGGCATCCGCTGTTTCGCGAAATATCTTTATGACGGCATGAAAGAAAAAAAAGAGGTGCTGTCCGTGGAAACAAAAGCGGGGATAATGGTCCCGGCCATTATAGCCGAGAACGGCGTGGTCAAACTGGTCGAAGTCGACATGGGCCCGCCAAAAGACGAAGGGGAGATAATCCTTGAAGGATATACTTTCAAAAAAATATCCATGGGCAATCCCCACGCCGTCACTTTTGTAGACGACCTGGCGTTGGTCGAACTTGACAAGCTGGGCCCCGCCATTGAAAATAATTCCCATTTTCCCAACCGCACCAATGTTGAATTCGTAAGGGTGCTGGAAAAGAACGAAATAGAAGTGCTGGTATGGGAAAGAGGCGCCGGCATTACATTGGCTTGCGGGACCGGAGCCTGCGCTTCTCTTGCGGCGGCGGTACTTTCCGGCAGGACGGACAGAAGGGCTGTTGTTCATCTTCCCGGAGGCAATCTTGATATTGAATGGCAGGACAGCGACGGACACCTTATAATGCGCGGGCCGGCGGCAACTGTTTTTGAGGGCAAATATTACTTGCCTGATACTGGAAAGGACAAAATATGAGAAAAGCAAAAAGGCTGGATAATATACCGCCATATTTGTTCGCGCGGATAGACAAAGCCAAGACAGCCATCATAAAGAGCGGGGCTGATGTCATTGACCTGGGGGTGGGGGATCCCGACCTGCCAACGCCGCCTCATATTGTTCAAGCCCTGCACAAGGCCATTGACGATCCAAAAACACTGGGATATCCGCCCTATGAGGGGACCACCGCCTTTAAAGAAGCGGTGGCGGCCTGGTACAAAAAACGCTTCGATGTGGACCTTGATCCAAAGTCCGAGGTCCTATCCTTGATCGGTTCAAAAGAAGGTATTGCCCATGTTTTTACCGCCATGCTTGATCCCGGCGATTATTCTTTGATACCCGATCCCTGTTATCCGGTCTATAAAATGGCGACGCTTCTGGTAGATGGTATTCCTTATTCGCTTCCTCTTCTTGAAGAGAACGGCTTTCTGCCAGACCTGAAGGCCATCGATGAAAAGGTGCTAAAAAAGGCCAAGCTTTTGTTCATAAATTATCCTGGCAATCCCACGGGGGCCGTGGCCCACAAAGGATTCCTTGAATACGCTGTCGCCTTTTCCAGAGAACATGACCTGCTGTTGTGCTCGGACCTGGCTTATTCCGAGGTGGCTTATGACGGCTACAAGCCAATGTCCGTACTTGAGGTCCCCGGGGCCAGGGATGTAGCCATTGAATTCCATTCGCTTTCAAAGACCTATAACATGACGGCGCATCGCATCGGTATGGCCGTGGGATCAGCCCAGGCTATTGCGGCGCTTTCCGTGGTAAAGACCAATATTGATTCCGGCATCTATAAAGCCATTCAGGCCGCCGCGGTCACCGCGCTTCTGGGCCCGCAGGACAGCATCGCGGAACAGAATGCCGTCTATGCCAGACGCCGCGATGTTGCCGTAGAAGGCTTAAACAGCCTGGGTTGGAAGCTTGAGGCGCCTAAGGCCAGTTTCTACATCTGGGCCAGGATACCCAGGATATATTCGACTTCCTCCATCTTCTGCCAGGAGCTTTTAGAAAAGTCCCATGTGCTGGTGGTACCCGGCAACGGCTACGGTCAGGCGGGAGAGGGCTATTTCAGGATATCCATCACCAGCCCCGAGAACAGGATATCTGAGGCCATAGACAGAATGAAAAAGGCCAGAATGACCTTTGAGTGACATCAATGCCTGAAATAATCTCGGCCCAACACTCTG
>JAHJBW010000186.1 GCA_018813405.1 Candidatus Margulisiibacteriota bacterium
AGTCCTGTCCCTGTTTTTTTTGTAGTATAGAAAGGGTCGAAGATGTTCTTTAACCTGTCCGGCGGAATGCCGCAGCCCGTGTCTTTTATGTTGATGTAAACGAATTCGCCGTCTTTCTTTACTTTTATATAAAGTTCTTTCTTTGGGGCGTTTTCCATGGATTCGCAGGCGTTGTTTATAAGGTTCATAAAGACCTGTGCCAGGCGGTTGTGGTCTCCCTTGATCATGATCTGGTCGGGTATTTCTTTTGTGATCTCGGCTTTTCTTTTGCGGATATCGGCGGCCACGATGGTCAGCACCTTGAGCAGTATTTTAGACAGGTCTGTATCTTCTATGACCAGCTCTTTGTTCCTGGAATAGTCAAGAATGCCGTCGATGATTATTCTCATGCGGTCGACCTCGGCGGGCATGAACTTTTCGGTGCTTTCCCTGAACTGTTTGTTGTCCCAGCTCATTGGCAAAAGCTGGGCCAGCGTTGAAAGATAGGAGAGGGGGTTTTTTAGCTCGTGGGCGATGCTGGCGGCGGTGGTGCCCAGGGTGGCCAGCTTTTCCTGCTGTATCAGCATGTCCTGGTTGCGTTTGAGCTCGTCCATGATAAAGGCGTATTCAATGGAAATGGTGGCCTGGTTGGCCAGTATTTGCAGGAACGAGATATCCTCGTCGGTGAATTCTTCTCCCGACATCTTTTGGCCCAGCGACAGGACGGCGATCAGTGTGGGCACTTTAAAATACTGGCTGGAGGATATGCAGGGCAGGCAAAGGTCGGACTTTATGGAATTCATTTCATTCTTGACCGCTTTGTTCCTGGTATCGTCTATGGATATGGCCGACTTTGTTTTGATCAGCTCTTCAATAATGGGATTTTCGACGTGAACGCTGGCTCCGATCTTAACGCGGTCGCCCTTGATCGCGTCGCGTATTTCGTAAACATTTTCCATGCGGTTGAGTATCCAGAAGGAAGCGCCTTTGAGCTTTATTGCCTTGCAGACCAGATAGGGGACCAGCTTGGCGTAGCGGTCAAGGTTGTCGGTTGGACGTGACAGTGCCTGGCTGTAGTTTTTTAGTATCTTCTGGTAATCGTAGCGGCTAATGAAAAAGATCTTGTCTATTATATTTTGGACCCTGTCCCTTAAGGGCTGAATGATCAGCGACAGGGCAATGGCGCCGATGAGCACCATCCACAGCGACTGAAAGCCGGTCATATGGCCGACCATCAGATCTCCCAGGTAGATAAGGCCGATAAAAAAACCTGTTATTGAGGCGGTTAGTATCGAATAGACAGCGGTCTTTTTAATGACGACTTCGATGTCCATTAGCTGATGGCGTAAAATAGCATAGACAATAAAGGACGAAAAGATCAATGCGGAAAATGGTCCCAGGATACTGAACTGAGAAGTCCCCAAAAGCACAAGTATAAGATTAGTGGTAACCCCAAGGATAATCCCAATAAAGGCTCCCATGAAAATATATTTTATTTGTTGTTTTATGTGCCCTTTGGCTGTTTTCTGATTTCTGAAGAGAATATAGAATGCAAAGCCGAGATATCCCAGAAAATAGGCAAGCAGAAAATAATATAATATTCCCGGATCGACTTCGGTTCCCCAACTGTGGATCGTGATGCTTTTTATGTTAAGGCTTGTCGGGGAAAGAACTGTGAATAGAATAGCAGGGGTGAACAAAAGAAGCAGTTTTTTTAGATTGGTTTGAGCATTGTTGTCAGGGAAAACAATAGCAAAGCAAAGGAAAAAAGCAGGGATAAATGATGGGCCGATCAAGGCCATTTTGGCCCAGAAAAGGGCTGTATTGTATGAGCCTGTTGTGTCTGTTAACAGGAGTGTGAATATCCAAAGTGCCTGAGCAAGAATAAAGCCGCAAAGACACTTATTGATCCGGCTCTTCGGATTTTTGTAAAGAATGTATATCCCAAGGAAAATCGCAATTATAAGAATTGGAGTATAAAGATAATAGTTTTGATGCAACATTTTAATAAGGCGCTTCCTTATTCTGGCTTACTATTAAGTGCCCCATGTAGCTCAAAATATGTTTGTGTGTCCAGCTTTTCTCCGGTGATCGGTATCCCAAGATTTTCTCCTATCATTTTAATGATTTTTGGGAGCAAGCTGTTCTTGTTCTCGGAAAAATCAAAACTTACCATAGAATCATTCTCAATGATAAAACATGTCATGGCGTGCAACAAGGCCTTTATATATTTTAAATTTTGATGTTCTGGGGATATACATAATGCTGTTACATAATAAATTTTTTGCTTTTTATAAAATATTGGATATTTATTCTCAAAAAATTGGGGATTCATATATGAAACACGCGCTTTTGCCAGATTGTTTGTCGCAAGACTCAGGCCTATTGGTGTGTTTCCGCTTTTAATAACAAATTTAATATATTCGGGATCAAATAATGAGCATTTAAATGATCGCTCGTCATAGCACATTTGTTGCTGGGCGCAGCCAGGAATGTCGTTAAATGTTTGTTCGTAAATTTTCCAAAGCAGTTCCTGGTCAAGCAAGTCAGATACGATTTTGAGAATATTAGTGGAGATATTTCCAGTTTTTCTGGCAATTTCATTGGTGACGGCTAGTTCATGCATATTTGATGCAATTATACGTGGAAGAAGGCCAAAGTCAAGGGTTTTTGCACAATTATATGTGCGCAACTTCCTGTATCAACCGTGTTCTGGGGAATAATCCTTCCTCATGGGCGTCCTGGCAGAATTTGAATGGGGCGGTAAGCTGGCCCATATCGAAGTAGTTGAGGGCGACGCAATACGCCATACATGCCTTCTTGTGAATGCAGTTCTGGCAAATGCCAGTCAACCTGTCCGGTATCTCGTCGCGAATTCGGTTGAGGATAGGATCATCGTTCCAGACCTTTGCCAGGTCCGCGGTCTTGATGTTGCCCATTGAAAGATTGTCAACCGTCCTGACTATGCCGCACATGGAAATGGTGCCGTCACCGGTTATTCCCAGCAGGCGATGGATAGAACATTTACAGCCGCTTTCTTTAGCAACCCTGTCCAAAGGCTTAAAAGCTGGCGGAACACTGTAGATAATCTCAAAGTCAAGCTCTTCAGAATATTGGCGTGCTATCTTGTAATAGTCCAGTATCTGTTTGATGGTCAAAAGCTCGCCGGCCTTTTCCAGGTTCTCGCCGCGGGCAATATGCGTGGGCTTGTTCACCTTCATGTTCTTACAGCCCAGCTCTTTACACATCATTATCAGGTCGCGAAACTCGTGCTTGTTCCACTGCGTAATGCAAAAGACCACTTGCGGCCGTATGCCCGCCGCTACCAGGTTTTTGATCCCCTCAAGGGATGCCTTGAACGAACCTTTGATGACGCGCATCCTTTCGTGGGTGTCTTCTTTTGCTCCGTCCAGACTGACGGCGACAAAACCGGCGTACTCTTGAATGGCTTTTGCCTTTCGCGGGGTAATAAGCGTGCCGTTGGATTCAATGTTGACCCTCAGCCCTTTTTCTTTGTTAAGATATTCAAGCAATTCCTCGAAACGGCTGTAGAGCAGGGGCTCGCCGCCCGTAAGCTTGACGGTCCTTAATCCCAGAGGGATGGCTTGCTCTATGGCCTTTTTGATATCTTCAAGAGCCAGTTCTTTTCTCCTGGTATCTTTCGGATCGCGCAAAGGCGGATTGACCCAGCAATGGCGGCACGCGAGATTACACTCATCGGTAGGATTCAGATAGATGTTTGCAAGCGGCGGAATATTTATCATTTTTAATTAAAGAATTATAACATTTTTCACGCGGGCTGTCTGCTTGACCGCTCAAGCAAGAAAATGATTTAATGTTAGTGCCAGTGAAGAAGATAAAACCCAAAAATTCTTTCCCCACCAAAGTAGAATGGGCCATTACCGGCAGATGCAATCTGCGCTGTGCGCATTGCAACGCGGCCGATACCTGGAACGCCAACGAGTTTACCACGCGGGAATGCAAAGATTTCCTTTCTCATCTCAACCGTGAAGGACTGTTCAATCTTTTTATCTTTGGCGGAGAGCCATTTATAAGGCCGGACTTTATCGAGATACTTGAGCATTTGAACTCTATCCCCCTGGCCTGGACCATGTCCACCAATGCCACTCTTATCGATGACGAACATATAAGGGTACTTAAACAAATGAGGTTCCTCAAAGGCATCCAGGTGAGCGTGGACGGATCCTGCCCCGAAGTTCATGACCGCCAGCGGGGAGAGGGCACTTTTGACACTATGCTGAGAGGACTGCGAAAACTTATTTCTGCGGGGATAAAGGTGAATGTCCGCATGAGCCTTACCCGCTTAAATATGCATGATATCGAAGGGATGATCAAATTCGTAAAAAAAGAAGGCATTGGCAATCTTGGAATAGGTGATGTTGTAAAAAGCGGCGCCGCCTGTGAGAACGACATGAAGATTGGCCTTGCCCCTCAAGAATACCGCAGGGTATTTGTGGAACTGGACGTTTTGCGTAAAAAGTATCCCGAAGTCGGTTTTTCCGCCAGCATTGTCCAGATACTTGACATGATAAAGGATTTCTACTCCAGGGGTCCCGGTCAGGGCAGGAGGGGAACGTTTGGCGCCTGCGGCGCTGGGCAAAGCACCATTGGAGTACGAAGCGACGGGGAAGTTGTGCCGTGTTCGGGCTGGTGGTCGCTCCCGCTGGGAAACATAAGAAAGACCTCGCTCAGGGAGATATGGAACAAATCTGAAAAGCTGAACGAGATACGAGCCTTAAAAGATATTCCTCTCGCAAACTATGAAGAGTGCAGGACTTGTGATTATATAAGCTATTGCAATGGGGGATGCCGCGCATCCGCATACTACTCGACGGGCGAGATGGATGGCAGACATTGGTTGAACTGCGAGATTTATAATAGAAACCCTCGTATAGAAGAGATCGTCTGTTAAGTTACACCGGTCCCTGCCTCGCACATGCCAGAAGCGTTGATACCAGCCTTACAACTTCCGAAGCCGCCCTGGGGAGCTGTCCCTGTACCGCAGTCCATATCGTCGCCGCTGCCGTCATAACAGACGCCCTGTGATAGATGCGCATCGAAATTCACTTCTTTTATTGACGGAGCCAGGTATTTTTTCATAGTTCTTTTTCCTCCTGCTAAATTTGCTAATATTTCAAATTATCTATCGATATTATATGTTCAGGGAAAAAATAAATCAAATAGATTTTAATGATATAATTTCTTAATGCGAATTCTGTTGATATCAATAGCCGCATACAAGACTGCCAGGACAGCAATGCTTAAGACACCCGCTTCTCTTTCTTTGCTGTACTTGAAAATTTTGGCAAAAAAACAGCCTGGCGCATTTGTGGAAGTCAGGGAATTCTTTCTTGAAACATCTGTGGAAAATATCATTGGGTCCCTGGACGGCCTGGATCATGATCTGGTCGGATTCTCTTGTTATGTCTGGAACATGAAAAAAGTTTTAGAGCTCTCACGGTATCTAAAACAAAGATATCCCTCTCTTAAAATATTGTTGGGTGGTCCCGAGGCGGGGCCGGTTGCGGAAAAAATCTTAGAAAGGAACGGGCATATCGATTTTGTGATACGGGGTGAGGCGGAGCAGACCTTTGTGGAGCTTTTGGATACATTGAACAGGCAGGGCGATCTTAATGAAATAACGGGATTGTCATTTCGTTCTGACAACGGAACTATTGTGAACAACCCGGAAAGACCGCTCATGGAAGATCTTTCCGTGATACCTTCTCCATATCTTGATGGTTCGATTGATTTTTCAAACAACGCGTATTTGACACTTGAAACTTCAAGGGGTTGTCCCATGCGCTGTCGTTTTTGCCAGTGGAGCTATAAAAAGATGAGGTATTTCCCGATAGGGCGGGTGTTAAAGGAAATAAAGATACTCTGCTCACTGCCAGAGCTTCAGAGCCTTTATATTGTCGATTCCAGTATTTTTTACAACCGCCAGCGAGCCTTAGAGATATTGGATGCCTTTTCCGTGCCCGAAAGAAAATTCAGCGTGTATTTTGAGATAGATATGAATTTTATTGATGAAGAGATCATAGAAAAACTCGCGAAACTACAGGGTTGTAAGTTCTCTTTCGGACTTCAGACCATCGATCCCGAAGTCTCGCGCTTGATAAATCACAGGATCGACCCTGACAGGTTCAAAAATAATCTCTCTCTTCTAAGAAAAAAATCTCCCGCGGCAAGGATCAGTCTTGATCTGATCCATGGATTGCCAGGGGACAACCTGGCCAGCTATAAAAAAACGCTCGATTTTGCCATGTCGCTTTTCCCTGATTCCTTCTATCTCTACCCGTTCATCTTGCTGGTCGGTTCAGAATTTTATCGAAGGAGAGACGAGTTCGGATTGGAGTTCGAGGACGAACCTCCACGATGGGTCAGTTCTTCAAACTCTTTTCCCGGACCGGACCGCGAAGAAGCCAGAAAGCTGTCATATTACATACAATTCTTCTATAATCTTCCCATGGCGAGGAAGGCCATGGACATGCTGTGGATCTCGGCCAATCGATTGAGGCCGATAGGACACGTAGAACTCTACGAGTCATTGATCGTCTTTCTGGAAGAGGACAGGATCGATCTAATGGCCGCCTGGGAAGATGTCGGAGCGGGGGGCTATGAAAGATTCCATCTGGTGTTCAAGGATAACAAGGAAAAAGAGAATGCTTTTTGGGGGATGTTTGGGGAATTCATAAAGAAAAGATCACGGGAGCTGGTCAGCAAATGAAAACACTCTTTACCATCCCCGATAAAAAGTTGACATACGACTGCAAAAACTGCGGCTCGTTCTGCTGCAGGGGAAAAGGCTTTGGCATCAATCTGCTGGACCCCGGCGAAACGGAGCTCCTTCAAAAACAGCCAGGGCTTAAATATTTTGCAAAACCCAATTCGGACGAGCATTACATGGAGATAGAGACCTTTGCGGACAGATGCTTTTTCCTTGACCAAAAAGGCCTGTGCGGGGTGCAGGAGAACAAACCATTTGTTTGCAGGTTTTTCCCCGTTAACTGCTTTGCGCTGGTAGAAGATGTTCTTGTAGTGGACATACACACCATGTGTCCGCTCCAGATCGGCGGACAGGGTGAAATGATCGAGCTTGGCGATATTGAAGCGCAGCTTAACGGTATCGACGGCAGATTGTTCGAAAGATACAGGGTGAAGGATGAACAGCGAGCAAATAATATCAAAAAGACCATCGATCATGGAGGTCTTTTTATTGAGGCGAAAGACATATTCAAAGATGAGCGTTATCTTAAAATGCTGACAGACCTGCTTGGGCCCGTTCATAGGGACAGGGGTCTTGATGAAATGTTCGGTATACTCTCGGGGTCGCTCACATTGAAGCTTTTGCTTGATCGCCGCAATAAGGAATTTGTTCTTCCCTGCCGCTTTTTGCTGGCGCTTTATTTGCTGGCGATAGTGCTTAAAAAGCTTAACGGCGGCCAACTTGGGGTCAGGACACTCTTTGACCTTTACAATAAAAAATGGCCGCTGTTATATTTGCTTTCTCTTTTGGACAGGGCGCCGATTTTCATTGACGGGAATATTTCTCACCGGGATATCCCCTGTATTTCAAAGCGGCCTGAAGATAAGCTTATTTCTGCCAATATCTTTCAGCAGACGCGGGGTAATTTTAAGCGGCGCGATCTATTTCAACTGTTGAGGGATGGACGAGGAGATCTTTTAGCTTTGCAGGCGCTGGCAGGAATTTTGAAGCATCTTGCTTTTATCGAAAAACAATGAATCCAAGAAATCCTTCTTGAATATTGTGTCCCTGGCAAAGCGGAATATTTGGCAGGGGACATGCTTCGCGATGTCAAAAATAAATTCCAGGTCCTTTTGTCTTATTTTTTTGAGATCGGCCATGCGATATGGGAAATCAAGCTGTTGGACCATTCTTGCGACACGATCGTTATAATTAATGTGGGTCAGCAGGTTTTCCTTGGATTTTTCAATGAAATAAATGCCGTTTAGCCTGCAGGAGACGGGTTTTTTCTGCGATAGGTCATAGTAAAAATCAAAAAAATCGTTGGCAAGAAAATGTTCCTCCTGCCGGCGGAGCTGTACCAGATCGTCGGCGAACTTGCTAAACCCCCGTGCTTCAAGCATTCTTGAAATAGTTGATTTTCCACCTTCGGAAGGGGCCATGAAAAGCAGCGCTTTCCCGTCCCTTTCCACTGCCGAGGCGTGCAGTATCAGGGAGGAGCACATGGCAGGCCCGTTCTGGATGAGAAAATAGCTCATCAGCTTTTTGATGGCGGCCTCCATTTTTTCTGTGTCTCCTTTGAGCCAATAAAGGCGGCTGTCCCGCTGGCCGGCCCGGACGCAAAAGGCGAGATCCGGAGTGGAATATGTTATGAGCTCGGGTTCTGGCGGAACATCAACACTTACGACCTCAATGGATGGTGCGTGGGGGTCGGTTGGCGCGGCCTGGAACCTGAGCAGTGGAGGCCGAACAAACCCTTTGAAGATGAGGACAAAGGTGAGGCCGTTAAAATTGATCGTAGTCGAGCTTGTATTTTTGTTTGACATTTTTCTACTCTCAATATATCATAACTTTCAATTGATATAAATTGAGCGAGAAGGAGCGGGATAAACAGATGGAAGCGATCGCATTGAAGGACAAGGATATGGTCTATCGTGAAGAAGGGGATGAATCCCTGATATTTGATCCGGCCACAGGATCTATCAAGATCTTAAATACAACGGCTACTTTCATATGGAAGCAGTTAAAGAACAACCCTCAAAGGGCGTCGGTACTTGAGGCACTAAAAAAAGAGTTCCCTGACAGAGACGAGGATTCGCTTGGCAGGGACCTGGATGCTTTCATAGATTCCCTGCGCGAGATGGGTCTTGTATAAGTTCTCTCGTTTTACAGGAAACAGCATGCACCCGACATTGAAACCGGGGGATGTTCTTTTCCTGCGTGATACCCCGCTTGAAGAATTGCGCAGGGGTGACGTCATAATATTTCGGGGTGATGAAAAGATCGTTTGCCACCGCTTTTTTGGATCTAAAAAAATAGGCGGGCAAACGTTTTTTTTGGAAAGAGGCGACAACGTTGCCTTTGTCCACTCCTGGCAGGCTGACCGTTACCTGTCCAAAGTGGAAGAAGCCTACCGCGGCAAAGAGAAGGTGAACCTTGCTCCCAGAAAAAACACCCGGTTTGAGATGCTGTTAATACTCTGCGAGATCGTAACCTGGCTCAAAAAAGCGGAGCGGAAACTGCTGGGAAGACATGTCCTGAAGCTGGGGATTGGCTGGAAGCTGGCCGCCTGGCGCGGCCGCATCAATCCTTCCTGAAAAGAAGGGTGCCGTTGTGTTTTGCCTTCCACACCCCGAGCTTGAAAACAACGATGCTGAGCGGCGCGAATATCATTGAAAAAACGGCCAGGGCAAAGACATCCCCGGAAATGGATGAAAGCGAAGCCCCTTTTATGATGGTCATGCGCAGGCCGTCGAGGGAATATGTCATGGGCAGGACAAGCGAGGCGCCCTTTAGCCACGCGGGAAGCAGGCTCAGGGGGAAATAAACGCCCGACAACAATGCCTGGAGCCTTTGTAAAAGGCTTGAGACCGGCAGTTGACGTTTGAAGGCCAAAAGAAAGCTTGCCGTGATTATGCCGTAACTAAAGGAGCAAATGATGGTAAGGACCGCCACGATACAGGCGCCCGCAATTCCATGCGCGGTTATCTTCATGCCGAAAAGCGCATAGCCGGCCAGCAAAAGCAATATTATCCTGGCGATCTGGCCCAGGTAGTCCAGCAATGTCTTGATGGAGATATATTCAAGCAGGCTGGTCCGGGTGGTTAGCACCGATTCCGCGTGCCCCATGTTGTAAATGGCGTTCCTGACCGCCTGCTCGCCGGTCAGATAGAACTGGTTGAAGGCCAGCCCGATTATGATAAACGGGAAATAATCCCCGCCATACCGGGAAAGATATGGAGCGGCGGAAGCGCCGAATAGCCTGGTGACGTAGAAGAACGCGAACAGGATAAGCAGGCCGTTGCCAAGGCTGACCAGCAGGGACATTGGACTGTTCAACCGCACGGCCAGGTTTTTGCGCAGGATGGAATATGTCTTATACCACAAGCTGGTCACGGCTAAAAACTCCTTTAAGGCGGCCTTTTTCAAGTACGATCATGCTGTCGCATATCATTTGCGCCGCGCTCTGGTTGTGGGTGGACAATAGAACTGTCTTCCCCTGTTGCCTGACCAGCACTTCTTTTACATAGGCCAGCAGGTCGTTGCTTATGCCGGGGTCAAGCCCGCGGGTGGGCTCATCCATTAAGATAAGTTTGGGATCATTGATGATTCCCTTGGCGATGTTGAGCCTTTGTTTCATGCCGCTGGAAAAACGGTAAACCAGTTTGTCCGCTTCATCGCCAAGTCCGACGATGCGCAATGACTCAAGGGCTCTTTTACGGGCAAGTGAGGGTGGCAGATCTTGCAGGGCACCGAAATATAAAAGGTTATCCAGGGCGTTGAGCTGGTTGGACAGCCCAAAATCAGTACAAACATAGCCGATAATTTCCCTTACGGCCCGGTCATGCCTGACAACGTCCAGGCCGTCCACCGATACGCTGCCAGATGTTGGATACAACAGTGTGGCCAGTATCCGCAACAGGGTGGTCTTTCCAGCGCCGTTCTCACCGATCAGGCCGACAATTGAACCTTTTTCTATGCCAAAGGAGATATCCCACAAAACGTGCTTTGGATCGCGCAGCCTGAAAAGGCCGGCGGGGTCCTTGAGCGTCCTCTGGGGAGGGAACCTTTTGCATAATCCTATTACCTCAATGATGTTCCTTGTTGCCATTTATATTAATCCTTGACCGATATGTAAGATAGCCCGCAAAATCTGTTAATGAATATAGCATACTTTTGTTGTATATCTTGCCAAAGTATGGCATTTTCCTGTTAACATAGAACGCCAGCCTGTCCAACAGCGGCGGGCTTGTGCGTTCAAGAACTTTTTTGGGGAAGCTGGCGCCGAACATGTCGCGGGCTTTCCTTAAACCGTAGTAGACCAGCCTGGGCTTGCAAAACCTTGAAATATATTCCCAGTCCAGGCTTTCTTGATACCTGTCCAGAAAATGGTCAATATCGCACAGTGTCTTGAGGCAATGATAATTATGCCGGTTAAGATGAGCCAGCAGATAAAGCAAATTATGTTCCGGACAAAGATACGAGCCGCGGCGCTTTTCCCATATTTCTTGTGTACTTATGAACTTGACATCTTCGGAAAGCAGTGACCAGTGGACCTCGAATATGTATTTGATACCGCTGCCGGGCTTTGAGGCGATGTAGTGGATATCCTCTCTCCTGGTGAGCTTTGACGCGGAGACCGAGTATCCCGCATCGGTAAAAACCTCTTTTGAACTTTCGACATCCTTTTTTTGTATGAGCAGATCGATGTCGTTAAAATTGCGCATCCCCGGGTTGAGGTATAGGTCGGTGCAGAATTGTGCGCCTTTAAGGATGATGGCCTCGATGGCCCTGTCGCTGAGACCTTTGAGCATACTCTGCAGTTCGGCCATGAAGAAATGATTGCGGAACTGAACGGAATAGTAGGCGCTTTCAAGCTCAAGGACCGCTTTGAAAGGCCTTAGTTTTGCAAATAGCAAATGGCTGATCCCCAGATCCTGGGCCGCCAGCACGACCTTTTTAAGTTGTCGGGGGTCCTGGGCCAAACCGTACAGATGAAGGGGGGATGGGGCCGCGGCAATAGCCTTGAAAAGAGAATCACGAACAAATGTCTTCATTAGCGGAATTATAGAACACTTTGTGCTAAAATCACAACATATGAATTTCTATCAAATAGCTACGCTTTCCATTGCCTCGCTCAGCTATTTTCTGGCCGTGTTCATTCTTTTCAAAGGAAGAGAGCGAACAAGCAACGTGCTTTTTGCCCTTTATTCCGTGGCGGTGGGCAACTGGTCCCTGGGAAAATTCCTGGCCTGGATAGCGACCGATCCCGGCCCGGCGCTGTTGAGCCTGAAGTTCTCCATAGCTTCCGCCATGCTTTTGCCGCCCCTGTTCCTGCATTTTGCCCTTTTCTTTGTTGACAGGGTTAGAACGTGGAAAATATTTCTGATAGTTTCATATCTCTTCTCGTTCACTCTGATATTCCTGACATTCTTCAGCGAATATGTCGTCAGTGGTGTTTCGGCCAAATGGGGTATGAACTATGAGATCGTTTCCGGTACGGTCTATAAGGTGTTTTTTGGCTTCTTTATTTTCCTGGTACTGCTGGCAATGGTCGAACTGTGGAAAGGATTAAAAAAACAGCCTTATTTCCGCCAGGTGCAGATAAAATATATCATTGCCGCGGCGGTGATCGGTTTTGGAGGTGGTTTTCTGGTCTTTGTTTCCACACTAAATGAAGCGCTGGCCCCCGTGGGGTATTTCTTTGTGCCAATCTATCCCCTGATCAGCGCGTATGTGATAATTAAGCATCGACTGCTGGATACCGACGTGTTCATAAGACAGAGCATAGTCTATACGATACTGACCCTTATGATAACTGCCCTCTATCTTTTGACCATAAACCTTACCAGAGAGATATTCAGTTCGCTCTTCGTGGTCATATTGTTCGTCTTGCTGTTCAATCCGCTGAGGCAGATACTGCAGAATTTCATTGATCGTGTCTTTTATCGCCAGCAGATCGACAGGGAAGCGGCGCTGATCGAATTTTCCAAAAAAGTCATAACTATCATTAACCTGACCGAACTTTTGGAGTACATCAAGACCAGTATAAGAGAAACATTCAAACTGACTGGTGTTGAGATAGTTCTGGGCAGTGAGAACAGGGAAGGGCTTGATCTTGAAATAAAAGGGGAAAAAATTGGCAGTGTGGTGATAGGCAAGAAAATGAACGGGGATGATTTTTCTCACGCCGAACTTGAGATGATACGGGTTTTTCTCGGTACGGCTTCGGCCGCGCTTTCAAACGCCCTTCTCCATGACGAGGTGCTTGACAGGGAGAGGGAGCTTTTCAAGGCCAGCCGGCTGGCTACCATTGGGACCCTGGCGGCGGGCATGGCTCATGAGATCAAAAATCCCCTGGCCGCCATGAAAGGCATGGCGCAGATCCTGCCGGAGAATATCAATGACAGGGAATTCATCGATAGATTTGTCGAACTGGTGCCCAGGCAGATAGACCGCATAAACCGAACTGTCGAAGACCTTTTGAGAGTTGGGAAAGAGCCGGAAGAAAAGATAGAAACGTTCGATCTTTCATCTGTTCTTTCGGACATCAACGCGTTTTTTGAGGCCACCTTTCTGAAAAAAGCGATCAATGTCGCGCAGAGCGTTCAAAAAGGTCTTATGATAACGGCTGACCGTGAACAAATGTACCAGGTGTTCTTTAATCTGGTGCAAAACGCGGTACAGGCCATGCCGGAAGGCGGCCGGCTTTCGGTTGCCGCAAAAAAGGACGGCGATAGAATATCGATCACTGTCGCAGACACGGGGGTGGGCGTTGATCCTGTTTCGCTTAACAAGCTTTTTGTCCCCTTTTATACAACCAGAGAAGGGGGGACCGGGCTGGGGCTTTTTATGGTGGAGCGCATACTGAAAAGGCTGGGCGGAAGTATCAAAATAGAAAGCACTGCAGGAAGGGGCGCCACAGCCAGGGTTGACATGCCCGCGCAATGATGAAAAAATGGGAAGTTATGCGTAATAAGTTTTATTGGCCGTTAATTATATCCGGGGCATTTATTTTGTGGTTCCTGCTGCAGTCGGTCATTTCTCTTTATCCCTCGCTGTTATGGTTTTCCAATCTGGGCTTTTCTTCCGTTTTCTGGATAAACCTCAAGACAAAATTTCTGGTGGCCTTTGTTTTTGGTCTGCTTTGTTTTTTGATATTGTACGGCAATTTCCTGCTGGCCCGATATTTGGGCAGGGGAAGCGGCGCGAAAAGGTCGGGCGCAAACCTCATTCACATCAGGAATTGCGTCGCATGATGCAGCAGCTTTTTGGCGAAAAAGCGCGCGAGGAAGATGACTCAGGGGGGATGATAAATATCACTCCCGAAGCGCCCGGAGCCAACAGTAGGACGAATTTAATATGGGCGGCGGGCATTGGTTTTTTCGCGCTCATTACAGGTTTTGGGGCCATTACCCAGTGGCAGGTAGTGCTGAAAGCGCTTAACGCGGTCAGCTTTGGCATGCAGGATCCCGTGTTTTTTAAGGATATAGGCTTCTATCTTTTTTCTTTTCCGCTCTTGCAGTACCTGCAGGGGTTTCTTTTTACCAGTTGTTTGATCAGCCTGTGCATTGCCGTATGGATATACCTTTTGGACGGCAGTATCTCTTTTTCGGGGCTTAAACTTGATCTTGGCAGGGGGGCAAAATCCCATCTCTACATCCTTGCCGCCGCACTGGTCCTGCTTTTCGCGTGGGGGCTGTGGCTGGGGGAACTGCAAGTGCTCTATTCAACGCGGGGGGTAGTTTTTGGGGCAGGTTATACTGATGTAAAAGCACAAATACTTGGATATAACCTCCAGATATACCTTCTGGTAATTTTGGCGGCACTGGTACTTTACAGTATTTTCAGGAAGACCATCAGACTGCCCCTGATCGGGCTGGGGATATATTTGTTGATAGCCGTGGTAATGGGCGGCATTTATCCCGCGATATTACAGAATTTTCAGGTAAAGCCCAACGAGATAACTCTCGAATCGCCGTATATTGCCAACAACATCAAATTTACACGTCTGGCCTACGGCCTGGACAAGATAGAAGAGCGTGAATTTCCCGTGGACCAGGACCTGAGCCTGAAAGACCTGCAGAAAAACAACCAGACCATTGACAATATACGTTTATGGGACCCGAGGCCGCTGCTCAAAACATACCGGCAGCTGCAGGGGATACGCACTTACTATGATTTCCTTGATGTGGATGTGGACCGCTATGATCTGAACGGCTCTTACAAGCAGGTTATGCTTTCTCCCAGGGAGATCGATATTACCAGGCTTGCCGAGCAGGCCCAGACGTGGGTCAACCAGCACCTTATTTTTACCCACGGGTATGGGGCCTGCATGTCACCGGTCTCAAAACAAACGCCAGAAGGGCTGCCTGATCTTATTGTCAAAGATATTCCGCCAGTTTCGACCACCGATCTCAAGATAGACCGCCCGGAAATATACTACGGTGAAAGCACCGACAATTACGTTATTGTGAACACCACTGAAAAGGAGTTCGATTATCCCAGGGGCGACAAGAACGTTTATGCCAGCTATCAGGGCAGGGGCGGGGTGCAGATCAATTCGCTTTTGCGGCGTCTGGCTTTTGCCATAAAGTTTTCAGACCTAAAGATATTGCTGACCGATTATATAACCGACCAAAGCCGCGTAATGTTCGACCGTTCAATAGCAAAAAGGGTGTCGACGATAGCTCCTTTCCTTAGATACGACCGCGATCCGTACCTGGTCGTTGTTGAAGGTAAAATGTACTGGATATTGGACGCCTATGCCGCGACAGATCTTTTCCCTTATTCGACGCCCTATGGGGAGGGGTATGACCGGTTCAACTACATAAGGAATTCTGTTAAAGTGGTGGTCGATGCCTATAACGGTGATATTACTTTCTATGTGATCGATCCCAACGACCCGCTGACCCAGGTATATCAAAAAATATACCCCGATCTTTTCCGCCCGTTCTCACTAATGCCTGAAGGGATCAAACGGCATTTGCGTTATCCCTATGACCTGTTCATGATCCAATCCCAGAAATACGCGCTTTATCACATGCAGGAACCTCAGGTCTTTTACAATCAGGAAGACCTGTGGAACATTCCCAACGAGATATATGCTGGCTCTGAAAAACGGGTAGAGGCATATTATATAATCATGAAACTGCCCGAGGAGAGGAGAGAAGAATTCCTTTTGATGCTGCCCTTTACCCCCAACCAGAAAGACAATATGATCGCCTGGCTGGCGGGCAGGTCTGATATGCCCAACTACGGCAAGCTGATGGTATACAAGTTTCCCAAAGAAAAGCTTATCTACGGGCCCATGCAGATAGAAGCCCGGATCGACCAGCAGACCGAAATATCACAGCAGTTCACCCTGTGGGGACAGTTGGGTTCACGAGTATTAAGAGGCAATCTTCTGGCGATACCGATCGAGAATTCGATCATCTATGTAGAACCCGTTTTCCTTGAAGCGGCTTCCGGAGAGCTGCCCGAGCTTAAAAGGGTGATCGTTTCCTATAATAAAAATGTTGTCATGCGCGAAAGCCTGGAATCTTCGCTTTCGGCCGTGTTTTCGGGCAGGGTCAGCACCACCAGGACAGTGGAAAAGGGGACCTCGCTGCAAGAGCTGGCCAGGCAGGGGCTTGCAGTGCTCAATCAGGCAACATCCAATCTGCGAGCCGGGGATTTTGGCGGTTTTGGCGGCAAGCTGGACGATCTGCGCAAGATATTACAGCAGATGGTTCAATAAATAAACGGCAGGGCACGAGCTATCTAACGACAGCTTTTTTTATTTCTTTAGAAGCCTTGGCCAATCCCTTATTAGCTATTTCAAGCACGATTGGCAGTATTTGTCTGCTGTATCTTCTTGCGCTTGAAAGCGGTGAGAGGGCGGGATATCCGTAGATGCATATGTGTTTAACGCCTTCCTCAAAGTAGAAAGGGTCTTTTACCGAGGTAGCGCGGCAGGTCTCGATGGGGCCGGGATGGTCTACCGACAGGTCCAGCACAATGGCGCCCGGCGCGAGAAGCGCCAGCATTTTTCGCGTGACGAGGTATTCCTTTTTCCTGCGTTTTTCTTCCGGCCACTTCAACGCGTTGACCAGCAGGTCCCTGTCCTTGATGAAATATCCAATATCCTTAAGTTCATTGCGCCGCGCTATCTTGATATCCGCGCCCAGCCCAAAGGCCGCCTGCATGGCCCCTGTGGCGACCTCGCCATAGCCCAGCATAAGTATGCCGCACTCCTGCGGGGTCTTGATCGACTGCTGCAGCGCCAGCAGCATGCCCTGCTGGCCGGTCATGCGGTTGCAGTTTATAAGCCTTTCGCCGTGCTCGTTGGCCAGCATTTCCAGGGCGATCACGATGGTATTGGAGGCCCTTTCCAGCACTATGTTCCAGGGGTTTTGCTGGGGGTGGAACATGGAAACAAGAATGTTCTTTTTAGGGGTCTTTAACAGATCGAACTCTTCTTCTCTGGGGGCCTTTAGCTTGACCACGATATCTTTGTCGAAAATATCTTTGGGATCGTCCGCGATATTGGCGCCGGCCTTTTTGTATTCTGTATCCTTGATGAATATGCCCGCTCCAGCGTTCTTTTGCACAAAAACCGCGTGTTTTGCCGCTGTAAGTTTTTTTACCTCTTCCGGCAGCAACGCGACCCTGGTCTCTCCCGGAGCGGTCTCTCTGGCAATGCCTATCTTCATCTTTTTTCCTCCTCCACTATTTTGCTGTGGGCTTCTTCCGCGTTAATGAATGTGCCGTATTGTTTGAGTATCTTGAGGGCCTTTACTATCTTGCGGCGCTCGAAGAAATTGCCGAAATTAAAAGAATGTGTCAGCACTGACACTATAATGTTCGAGTTCTCGGCCCTTTTTTTCAGTTTTTTTGCCTTGCTCTGTATCTTTGCCAGCGAAAGATTCTCAACATATATCCCCACCGGTATTTCGAAGACATTGCTGCTGCCCCTGCGGCGATGGTCCTGGTAATCAAGCCGATAGAAATTGTCCGGCGCGCCCCTCCAGTCGGAGACCAGGTTGCTGCCGTGCATAAGATATCTTCCCGGCTCGCAGGAAAAGTCCAGAAAGATATGGTTTTCTTCCAGCACCGGAATGGTCAAAGGGCTGAACGCCAGATAGCCTCCTCGATAGGCGCTGGCTTTGAGCCTGTTCTCGGACAGCGCTTCACAGAAAAAACCGATGACCTCGCGCATTCGCTTTTGATCGGAGTAAAAATATTCCTTGCGAGGATCGTCTTCGTGGCAATGAATACCGAGACTTCCCTGGAAATCCATTATTTGCCGGAACAGGGTCACGAACTCCCTTCGCAGAAAAAAATCCCTGGCACGCGGAGAAGTATGGATAAAATGGACAAACTTACCCTTTAAGGCCTCGGTGACCTTGATCTCTTCTTTGACATAATCGACCAGCTTTTGGAGCGAAGGTCTTCGTTTCTCCTCGCTTAAAGCAGGATCATAATATTGGGACCAATCCCCATCTACTGTAAATACAAAATATAGCACGGTAGTTTTGTGTATGATATTATATAACGATATGAAATACATAATCAATGATGTTAGGCCCAATGACAACATAAACGAAAAGGAATATTTTGGTTTTCCAATAGATCCCGTCCTGGAAGCGGAACAAAAGCTCGCTTCCGACCGGACCGCCTCGGTAGCATATTTTTCCATGGAATACGGCCTGGCCCCCAGCGTGTACCACACTTTTAAAGGCAAGGACCCTGTCGATCCCCGCAATATAATTAACAGCCACGAGGTGTTCTCGAATTTACAGACCATGGATTCATACCACTATTTGCAGGTGCACAAGCTGTTGGATATGCCTATCTACAGCGGAGGATTGGGCGTACTGGCAGGGGACACACTGAAGTCCTGTGCCGATCTGGGCATTTCGCTGGTCGGGATAGGGATATTATGGAGCAGGGGATACTTCAAACAGAAATTCTGGTTTTTGGGCGGGGGGCAGTTCCCGGAAGAACTTGCATGGGATCCCAATTCCTATCCCGGACTTGTACCCACTGACAAGATGGTGAAAGTCGACCTGGGCAAGGAATCGGTCATACTGAAAATATGGAAGTATTTCGTCTACAGCTATGATCTTAAAAAGGTGATCCCGCTCATACTTCTGGATTCCAACATTCCCGAGAACAAGGAATATTTCAGACAGCTTACCGGGAGGCTGTACCGCTCGGACAATGCCTGGTGGAAAGCCGTACAGCGCATGATACTTGGCATTGGCGGCATAAAAGCGCTGGACGCGCTGGGATACAAGATCGATCTTTACCACTTGAATGAAGGACACGCGGCTTTCGCTTTCCTTGAAAGGGCGGAGGGGCTTCCAAAAGATGAACTGAAAAAACTGGAAGACAGGTTCGCCTATACCTGCCATACCCCGGTGGAGGCCGGCCATGACAGGTTTGCCATGAAGGACCTGAAAGAGCTTTTGAGCGACGGTAAAATGAAGCTGCTCAAAGAACTGGCGGCAGAAGGAAAAAGAAAAGAGACTGCCAACCTTACGCTGTTGTGCATGGCGGCGGCCGGCCACGCCAACGCGGTAGCCCAGAAGCACGGCGAAGTTACCAGGATACAGTTCCCCGAATTCAAGGAAAAGATCAAAAGCATAACCAATGGCGTGCATACCTATACCTGGCTTTCGGACCCGGTGGGGGCGCTTTTAAAAAAATACAAAAAAGAGATCGGCGACTGGGAAAATGACCCGACCCTGCTTGCCAATGTCGCCAAACTGAAGGCTGACGCGGACTTCAGAAAAGATCTCTGGCAGGCGCACAATGAAAATAAGAGCTCCCTTCAGGAAATGCTGCCGTACTGGATGATGAAGGGAGAGGTGTTTACCATGGCCTGGGCCAGAAGGATAGCCAACTATAAGAGGCCGAGCCTGGCCCTGCAGGATCCAGAGCG
>JAHJBW010000187.1 GCA_018813405.1 Candidatus Margulisiibacteriota bacterium
CGATGTCTCGGTCATTACTAGAGTGCCGCGCTACAATGTTGCCGACGGCACAGAGCTTGATAAAGTCCCTGCCTTTGAAGAAATGTCCGGGGTTAATGTATATCGCTATCAAACACCGCCGCTTGCCCGCGATATTCCTTTAGTTCGCGGACTTGAGCATTTTATTATTGCTCTGGTCTTCTTTTTTGCCGGACTTAAACTTGGTGATTTTGACGTCATTCTGGTGTATTCTCCGCCACTGCCGCTTGGTATTACAGGGTTTTTCCTCGGAAAGGTCAAAGGGTGCCCGGTAGTGGTTAATATCCAGGATCTTTATCCTCAGACTGTCATAGACCTGGGACTATTGAAAAACCCAGCACTGATTAAAATATCCAAAATGATAGAACAATTTATCTATAAAAATTCAAATGCCGTTACCGTTCATTCAGAAGGCAATCATCAATATGTTCTATCTCAGGGCTCTGCAAAAGAAAATACTTATATTGTGCATAACTGGGTGGATACTGATTTGATCAGGCCTGCTCAAAAAGAAAATCCTTTTTCCATCCAGTACGGGCTCAAGGATAAGTTTGTGGTTTCTTTTGCGGGGGTAATGGGTTTTGCACAAGGGTTAAATGTTGTTATCGAAGCTGCCGAGATTTTAAAGGACAAAAAGGAGATCGTGTTTGTTTTGGTGGGGGATGGGGTGAAAAGACCTGAAATTGTGGAACAGGCCAGACAGCTTGGCCTTGCCAATGTACTGTTCGTTAAGACCGTTCCCAGGTCAGATTATCCTCAAATACTTCACGCATCAGATGTTTGCCTGGTAACGCTTTCAAAGTCGCTGGTCACGCCCGTTGTGCCAGGGAAGCTGTTATCAATTATGGCGGCCGGCAGGCCGGTCATAACCAGTTTGCCGCTGGAAGGGGACACTCCCAAGATTGTGCAGGGGTCAGGTTGTGGTATTTCTGTACCGCCAGAAGACCCTGCGGCGCTTGCTGAAGCCGTACTTAAATTGTATAATAATAAAGAACTGGCTGAAAATATGGGGGAAAATGGCAGAAAAGCCGCCGAAGAACTTTTCTCCAGAACAGCCTGTGTTTCAAGGTATGGGCAAATATTCTCGGAGCTGATAACCAAATAATGACAGATTCATTTTTGAGATATAAAGGCAAAAAAATATTGGTCACGGGTGGGGCAGGCGCCATTGGCAGTAATCTTGTTAGGGTGCTGGCAGAATACGGGGCAGAAGTGACGATACTCGATGATTTCTCATCTGCCGAACGGTGGAACGTTCCCTCATACAGGAATATTCTCCTGGTGGAAGGTGATATAACGGACGAGATCATGCTCAAGCGCGTTTTCTTTGAAAAGCCTCAATATATCTTTCATTTGGCCGCTTTCTTCGCTAACCAGAATTCGCTTGACCATCCCGAGAAAGATCTAAAGGTTAACGGGTTTGGCACCTTAAAGCTTCTGGAATATGCGCAATTTACCGGCGTGGAACGGTTTGTCTATGCGTCTTCCGGTTGTTCAATATACGGTTGCCAGGCTCCCTTGCCGTTAAGGGAAGAATTCATGTCCATGCATCTAACCACTCCGTATCAGATCACCAAGATGCTGGGCGAGCTTTACTGTAATTTCTTCCATCACCACTATGAAGTGCCAGTGGTAAAGGCCAGGTTCTTCAACTCTTATGGTCCGGGCGAGATCCCGGGGCAATACCGAAATGTCATACCCAACTTCATCTACTGGGCCATGAAGGGTCAGCCCCTGCCCATAACCGGCACCGGTGAAGCCACTCGCGACTTCACCTACGTTGGCGATATCGTAAACGGCTTGCTGGCGGCAGGGCTCGAAGACAAGGCCATTGGAGAAGAATTCAATCTTGCATCGGAAAGAGAGACCAGGATAATCGACCTGGCCAACATGATCAACCAGATAGTCGGCAATACTGCTGGCGTTCTTACCGCACCCAAAAGAAAATGGGACACCAAAAGCCGTTTGCTGGCCTCGGTTGACAAGGCTCGGAGGCTTATTGGCTATGAACCCAACACCCCGTTCGATATTGGTCTAAAGAACACTATTGCCTGGTTCGAAGAGAATTGGGATAAGATCGAAAATTGCGCCAGATTTGCGCCGGGTGCGTCCGCGGCTGTCAAATCGTATATTACTAATAAGTAATTTTATTATTTTATGAACTCAATTATTATATTTGCAACAGCAATCTTACTTGCGCTTATTGCTACTCCGCTCGCAAAAAAGATCTCCAATAAATTTGATATCCTAGATAAGCCGGGATACAGAAAGCTTCACTCTTCTCCAATCCCGCTCCTGGGTGGTCTGGCTATTTTCATTCCGTTCCTGATATGCTCGGTAGTTTTTCTGTATTTTTATGAGAGTAATTTCTGGGTCATCTTGTTCGGCTTTCTATTTGTGTGTTTTGGGTTGATCGACGATAAGGGGATTAAAGTCCGGGCCCGCATAAAGATATGGTCCCATCTTTTGTTCTCTGCTTTTTTCGTAATTACCACTGGAATAGAGTTTGCTCTGTTCAGCTCTCAATTGGTCAACTTGATATTGACCGCCTGTTTTATCACTTTTATGACCAACTCTTTTAATATGTTGGACGGCATGGACGGTTTGCTGGGCGGCATATGTGCTATCGCTTCCTTCTTTTTCCTAATTCTTGCCTATAAGAGCGGACAGACAGACCTGATAGTTTTGTCCCTTATAGTAATGGGCTCCTGCCTTGGCTTCTTGAAGTATAATTTCAATCCAGCGAGCATCTTTCTGGGCGAAGCTGGCAGTACATTTCTCGGGTATATTATGGCTGTAATGGCCCTCAAGCTCAATGTATTAAGCCTCTGGGGCGTGGCACTGGCTTTGCATATAGACCGCATCCAATATATATCATTCCTTATTCCTCTGATCGTTCTCGGGATCCCTATCTTTGATACTTTTTTCGTATTTTTAAATCGCTATTTCAACAGGGTAAAGCTGAGCAAGCCCGGGAAGGACCATTCCCATCACAGGATACACCTCTGGGGGCTTTCACAAAAAAATACGGTCATGACGCTCTATGCCGTCCAGTTCGTTCTGGGCGCGATCGCTGTTATCATGGTCAATGCGACAACGCTTCAGTTCTTCGCATTGCTGGCTATTGTGGCTACCATCGCCCTTTTTTCATGGTTTTTCCTGCGCTCGGTAGAGGTCTACGACTCTGTGATATAATTAATCAAGGAGGACGAATTTAATGCAGCGCGACAGGATATTGGTTACGGGGGGCTCCGGTTTTATCGGCACTAACATGGTTGATTTTTTATTAAGGCAGGGCAAATATGAGGTCTTGAACCTTGATAATCGCTTTCCCAGGAACAAGGAGCATGTTCATCTTTATAAGCCATGCGATGTGCTTGATGCCCAGCGTTTGGCAAAGCTTGTTAAGGATTTCTCTCCAACACATGTTGTGCATCTGGCGGCCCGCTGCGGACTTGACGATTCAAAACTTGACATATATGCGGCCAACATGGAAGGCGTGCAGAACATGATAGATGCCCTAAGAAATGTCCCGACAGTTGAAAGGGTTATCTTTACTTCCACTTTGTTGGTAGCTGAAATGGGATATGTTCCCAAGCATGATACCGACTATCGTCCCACGACCATGTATGGCAGAAGTAAGGTTGAGGGTGAAAAGATAGTACGCGCCCAAAAAGACCTCCCTTTTGCCTGGACCATCATCAGGCCCATCTCCATCTGGGGTCCGTGGGGAGAAGAGCCCTACATCAACCTGTTTAGATCCATTGCCGGGGGATGGTATTTCCATGTTGGCAGCGGCCATTTCAAAAGGTCGCTTGGCTATGTGGAAAATTCCGTTTATCAGATACACGGACTGCTTACCGCGCCGCGGGAAAAAGTAGACCGCAAAACAATGTATGTTGCCGACAACGATCCCGCAGACCTTTACGATTTTGCCGCCATTGTGAAAGAGATCACAAAAGCCAGAAATATTCCCCGTCTTCCTCTTCCGATGGTCAAGCTTGTTGCCAGGACAGGGGACATCCTGAAATCCTTTGGTTGGAGCAGGGTCCCTTTGACCAGCTTCCGTCTCAAAAATATTTGCACAGAATACATTTTTGATATGTCCCCTATAATGAGCGTTTCAGGTCCACTTCCCTACGATCTAAAAACTGGCATAGAACGCACAATAACCTGGCTTCGCAATGCCGGGGAATTAAAAAAATAAAACCATGAAGATACTGGTAACGGCCGGATCCGGCTTTATAGGCAGTCATTTAATAGACAAGCTATTGAATAATGGACATGAGGTCGTAAACCTTGACAGGATACCTTCAAAATACCCCTCAAAGGCCAAATTTGTCCAGGGCGATATTCTTGACCTGGACTCGCTGGTAAAGACCTGCCAGGGTATAGACTATATTTATCATCTTGCCGCCGAAGCCAATGTTGACCGCATGATCAAGGATCCCATCTTCTCCACCAGGATCAATGTCATGGGAACCCTGAACATCCTTGAGGCGGCCCGCAGGAACAACTGCAAAAGGGTTTTGCTGGCTTCTACCAGCTGGATATACGCTAACACCCCGGAAACAAAAGTGGACGAAGAAACCCGCCTTTTTCCTCCTTTTCCCGACCACCTTTATGTTTCGGGCAAAATGGCGGCAGAGATGTTTCTTATCAATTATCAAAAGCATTTCGCCGTCCCATACACCATTATGCGCTTTGATGTTTCTTTTGGCCCGCGCTCAAAACCGGAGACGGTCAACCATATCTTTCTGCGCCGTGCTTTCAATGGCGAACCCATAGTTATACATGGAAGCGGAGAACATTACCGACAGTTCATATATATAGATGATCTGGTGGACGGATGCGTCGCCTGCCTAAAACCCGAGGCCGAGAACGAAATATTTAGCTTCAGCGGCGCTGAGCAGATCTCTATAATCGAGATCGCCGAGAACATTAAGAAATTACTTCCAGAAATGAATGTTTCCATCGAATTTCAGCCTGCCAGAAAAGCGGACTATCCCGGCAAAATGATCGACCCTTCAAAAGCCCAAAGAATACTTGGCTGGAAGCCAAATAACACCTATTATGCCGGTTTGGCCAAATATATAGCATGGTTCAAGGACCATGAGCTATGTTATAATAAATAAGTGAAAAAGACCTCGAATACAGTAAAAAAGATAGTTATCGTTGGCGCTGGGCCTATAGGCTGTTATTGCGGTCAACTGCTCAAGGAATACGGCTTTGACCCGCTCATTCTGGAAGAACATGCCGAAGTAGGCAAGCCTGTATCCTGTGCCGGGATAGTGGGCAAAAACGTTTTTGATGATATGCAGATGGCGGTCTCAAAAGATTCCATTATCAACACCATCGATGGCGCCAAAATATCTTATGACACTTCCGCCTTTTTGCTTAAGAGGCCTGGCGTTGCCTATATAATAGATCGTGAGAAGTTTGACAAGAACCTTAGCAAGGGTTTGCGCATAGAATACAACACCCGGTTCCTGGAAGTTCATAAAGAAGGCCCGGGTTATACTCTCACGACCTCCAATGGTGAATACTATGCTGATGTGGTCATAGGTGCTGACGGCCCAAACTCCAGGGTCAGAAAAGCTTTTGCCTTTGCCTCTAACATGAAGCTCTATAAGGGTCTTCAGTATCGCATTAAACACGAGATAGCGGACAAGGACAGGGTAGAGGTCAGCTATGAAAAACCTTTTTCGCTTTTTACCTGGCTTATTCCAGAAGGTAATGGCATCATCCGTATCGGCACCATTTCAGACCGTCCCCTGCAACAGATCGAGGATTTTATCAAAAGAAAAGATCTGGCCGACAAAGAGATCGTTGAAAAAAATTCCGGCCCCATTCCCATTGGCACCTGTCAGATGATAAAGAACAATTCCGTGGCGCTGGTGGGTGATGCCGCCTGTCAAATAAAGCCCATAACTTCAGGTGGGATATACTATGGCATGAAGTCGGCCGAGATACTGGCCAGGGCTATTAAGGAAA
>JAHJBW010000188.1 GCA_018813405.1 Candidatus Margulisiibacteriota bacterium
CCTATCCTTCCAGCATATCCTGTATTCATACAAAGACTGCAGCCCTTTGGTTTATAAAAAGTAACTTCTTTTTGCTCCAGGCGCAACTTTGATAACATTGCATCTTGGACTTTGTAGGGTTCTGTGCATTTAGGACATAACTTCCTGATCAATCGCTGAGCTACTATTGATATCAATGACGCGCTTATTAAAAAAGACATTACGATCAAAGTTGAGGATACGAATGAAGATATTACCATTTTCATAGACCAAGACCATTTAAAGAGTATAATCGATAATTTACTGGTCAATGCGATCTCATACGGTCATACTCCTGGCCAGGGTGTCGATCTTATAACTGTCCGCTGTCGCCTTGTGGACCAGGAGGTGGTGCGGTCCGAGTACAAGTTTGAAAGTGGCGGGCCGATCGAGATAAAGAGAAAGACCAGGGAGCGATACCTGTATATAGGCGTCCGTGATAATGGGGCATTGCCTGATATAGTTGGGGATACCAAAGATTCCAGGATCACACAGGGAAACCCTCTGAAGATCAGCGGGGTATTCATCCTGGAAGAAAATCACACTTTAAGGTCCGCTACCCCGTCCAATATAAGCTCTTCCACAGGCAATGGGCTAAGGGATGTTATCCTTAGGACAAGCCTGCTGGGAGGTGACAGGTCTGTGGTCGGCGTGAAGCCGCTTGCCGAAAGCGGCAAAGAATTTTTTGTAAAACTATATCTGGACGATCAGCAGTTCAATTGATCGCTTCCTTCCTGCCTTGCGAGATATTGTCCAGTATGACCGCAACAACCTGTGCCTGCGGGACAGCCAGCGTTATTCTTTTTGGATCGCCCTGTTTGGTCTCAAAATAAGACCGCGGTATGCCGCATATCCTCACCGAAAGGCTTCTTAGTCCCATGCCGTAGTGCGCCCTTATGGCGGCCAGGAAAACTACCGCCGCTTCAACAATGTTAGTCCCTGCCAGCGTAACGGTCAGCCCTGGCATGTTCAATATTATCCTGTCCCTGACATTGTCCCACACAATATATTTTTCGTATGGTTCGAGCAGGCTAAAAGCGGTCTCGGAAAGCGTGCCGCGAAAAGTGTAGCGTTCCTTCAACATTTCCTTTTTTTCGGCTATAGACTCGTCCGAAATTGGCAGGGGCATGTCTGACTGCAGTTGTCCAAAGATGGTCCCGAACACGGGATGTATGACATTGAAGCGGGAAGAAAAAGAGCAGGTCCTTGGCGTAAGGCCAGTTACTCCTCTGGTAATGTCTTTTATCTCAGACTTGTGAGAGATATCTGGGGCTTGCTCGTAGGGCTTTTCAGGGTGATGCCTGCGGTGGTTGGCAAAAAGGTCCCGTAATGTGCCCGGACGGGGGGCCAGATCTTTTATGAACTTTGAAACAGGACTATAACCCCGGCATTTGAAAACTTGAAACATGTTTTGTGTCCTCCTATAATACTTTTCTCGGAATATGTTTTGAAAAATTTCACCAAATCTCGTAAAATGGTACTAATGTCAGATATCGCCAAAAATATTGCCGCCATCCGCGGACGTTTAAGGCCCGATACTTTGCTGGTCGCGGTCATAAAGAACGTGCCGACCGAGCAGGTGGAAGAGGCCATCAGGGCCGGCATAACCGATATTGGCGAGAACCGGGTGCAGGAGGCCGAAGCCCGTATCCCGTACCTTAAAGATAAATATCCGCATATCAAAGTCCATATGATAGGGCACCTGCAGACCAACAAGGTCAAAAAAGTTCTGCCCATGTTGGATATGGTCCAGTCGGTAGACAGTTTGCGCCTGGCGGAAGAGATAGATAAAAGGGCTGACCGGCCCGTTGAGGCGCTTATCGAGGTCAACACTTCGGGAGAGACAACAAAGTATGGTATTTTACCGGAAAATGCGCTAGAATTAATAAATTCCATCTCAAGCTTGCCAAATATTAGAATAAAAGGTTTAATGACCATAGCCGTTTTTTCCGAAGACCAGGGAAAGGTCCGGCCTTGTTTTGTCAGGTTGAGGGAAATTAAAGACCAGATCATTGCCGCTCAGATAGAGAACGTTGAAATGTGCTATCTTTCCATGGGCATGAGCGATGATTATGAAATTGCGATTGAAGAAGGTTCCAATGTGGTCAGGGTGGGGAGAGCAATATTTGGATCAAGGAGGAAATAGAAAATGGTTGACAATCTTTTGCGCAGGGCCAAGGCTTTCATAGGACTTGAAGAAGGCGAAGAAGAAAATGTGATCAGCGCTCCCCCGCGCGGCGGAAAGCAAATGGACATCAATTCAATATTAAGGGCAAAAAGGGACCGTGACAGGGGAGAGGATAACCTTTCCGTCATGTTCTACGAGCCCAAGGTCTATGAAGATTCACTGGCCATATCCGGCAACTTAAGGTCCGGCTGTCCGGTCATTATCAACCTGCGCTTCCTTGAACCCAATGAGGGCACCCGCCTTATCGATTTTGTCTGCGGTACCGCCTATGCCATTGACGGGCACATGCTCAAGATCGGCGAGACCATTTTCTTGTTCGCTCCCCGCGGCATCAGCATAGTCGATGCCAACGAAAGGACCACCAATGTGGTGGAAGAAGAAGTGGTCTCAATAGAAACCGACAAGGGGTCGTTCTTCAACAGCGGCA
>JAHJBW010000189.1 GCA_018813405.1 Candidatus Margulisiibacteriota bacterium
CCAATGGCAATGCCAATATCAGCCTGCGCCAGGGCAGGGGCGTCGTTTATGCCGTCGCCAACCATAGCCACAAGCTTTCCTCCGGCCTGCAGTTTTTTTATGTTGGCGGCTTTATCCTGCGGCAGTACCTCGGCCAGCACTCGGTTTATGCCGACCTGTTTGGCGATGGCTTCTGCAGTACTCTGATTATCTCCGGTTATCATGACCACCTCAAGGCCCATCTTTTGCAGTCTTGAAACAGCCTCCTTTGAATGGTCTTTAAGTGTGTCGGCCACGGCGATCAAACCCAGCTCATTACCGTCTTGCGATACGGATACAACCGTCTTGCCCTGTGTTTCCAGCTCGGACTTTCCTCTGCCGAGGATTATTGTGTGTCCGTCATAAGTTACCTCGACACCCTTACCCGAAATAGCCCTAAAACTGTTTGGGTCGGGCACCTCAAGCTTTTCTTCTTTAGCTTTCTTTAGTATTGCCTCAGCCAGCGGATGCTCCGACCTTTTTTCCGCAATGGCGGCCAGCTGGAGAACTTCTTGCCCGCCTACAAGGTCAGTTACTTGAGGCTTCCCGCGGGTCAGAGTGCCGGTCTTGTCAAAGACTATGGTCTTCAGCCGACTGGCCTGCTGAAGGGCCATGGCATTTTTGATCAATATCCCTCGCCCTGCGCCGAGGCCTGTTCCGACCATAACTGCAGTAGGCGTAGCAAGCCCCAGCGCACATGGACAGGCGATGATCAGAACACTGATCATGGCTGTTAAAGCAAAAGAGAAACCCTGTCCGCTTAACATCCAAAAGCTAAAAGCCGCGATGGCAATTACCATGACGGCCGGAACAAATACGGCGGATATTTTATCTGCCAGCTCCTCGATAGGGGCTTTACTTCCCTGGGCTTCCTCGACCAAGCGTATCACCTGCGCCAGAAAAGTATCCTTGCCTACCTTTTCGGCGCGGAACTTGAAGGATCCGGTTTTGTTGATAGTCGCGCCGATCACCTTGTTGCCTGCCTTTTTTTCGACAGGGATGCTTTCTCCCGTGACCATTGACTCGTCAACGCTTGAGGCGCCTTCTGTCACAACACCGTCAACCGGGATTTTCACGCCGGGTTTAACGATAATGATATCGCCGATCACCACTTCATCTATGGCGATCTCGGTCTCGGTCCCATCGCGTTCTACCAGGGCCGTTTTAGGCTTTAAGCCAATGAGTTTCTTTATGGCCTCAGATGTCCTGCCTTTTGCCACGGCCTCCAGATACTTGCCAAGCAGAATAAAGGTCAGCAAAAAGGCCGCTACTTCGTAATAAAGGTCATGCATGCCCAAAGAATGATTGCCCATCCATATCTGTGTGGTTACGTACAGGCTGTATAGATAAGCGGCCCCGACCCCCAGCGAGACCAGGGTGTCCATATTTGCGGTCCTGGTCTTTATCAGGGAAACGATCCCTCTGGAGAAGAAGATGCTGCCAATTAAAAGTATTGGAGTGGTGATGATGAGCTGAATTGTCGCGGCGTATGTTATCATGACTTCCGGCAAGGGGAGTCCAAACAGCATGGCAAGCATATAGTAGACCAGCGGGATGGAAAGGACCAAGGAACCTAAAAACCTGTTCCGCAGATTGTTTATCTCTTTTTTGCGGGCAGTTTTTTCTGTGTCTTCGGTATTTTCTTCCTCTTCAATAGGCGTATATCCTGCTTCCTTGATAATATTTTTTATCTTTTGAGGGTCTGTCTTTGAAGCATCGAACTCAATAATTGCTTTTTCGTTGACACGAAGATCTTTCGAGATAATGCCGGGCAGGCTTCCAACCGCGCCGCCAACTGTCCCCACGCAATGCGGATTGTCCATGCCGACGACCTTTAGCTTTAGAATGTTGCCGGCTTGTGGTTTGATCACTTTGTAGCCTGTTGCTTCAATGACCTTTTCAATGGCGGCAACATCGGTTACAGCCGGGTCATATTCTACAGTAGCTTTTTCGGAGGCAAAGTTGACGTTAGCGTTTTTTACTCCCATAAAACTCCTGAGCCCATTCTCTATGGCCTGCACGCAGGAAGCACAATGCATGCCGGAGATGGAAATCATTATTTTCATACTACTTCTCCTTTATTGAACACATATGACCGGGAGGGCATTTATCGCATTCGAACTCCAGCGTGGCGTGGTCGATACTGAACTTTTCCTTGAGAAGGCGCTTGATCTGCCTCGATATCTCCTCGCATTTGCTCAGCATGGCATCGTCGATCAGGACATGGGCGGACAGGGCCCTTAGTCCCGACGTAATGGTCCAGATATGCAGATCGTGGAAATCCTTTATCCCTTCGATATCCTTAATATCTTTTATGACCTCTTTGAGCTTAATATCGCGGGGAGTGCTTTCGAGCAAGATATCCACGGATTCAAATACCAGGCTTAAGGCTCCCCTCAATATCAGGATGGCTATCACGAACCCAATGATGGGATCAACAATACTAAGTCCCGTGAAGGTGATGATCACTCCGCCAGCTATGACGCCAACCGAAGATATGGCGTCGGAGATAACATGCCAGAAAGCCCCCCGCATATTAAGGTTCTCGCGGCTTGATCTGGAAAGGATATAAGCCCCCGACAGGTTGGCAAGCAGGCCTATGCAGGCGACAACAAGCATTAATGGCCCTTCGATAGGCTGGGGATTCAGTATCCTTTTATAAGCTTCCAGGAATATATAGCCTGATATGAAAACAAGAAAAGCGCCGTTGAACAAAGCTGACAGTATCTCTATCCGATAATAACCATAGGTTTTTTCGGAAGTTGCCGGCCTTCTTGAGAACCAGAGCGCGAAAAGCGCCAGCAGTAGTGCCCCGGTGTCTGTGAACATATGCGCGGCATCGGAGAGCAGTGCCAGACTGCCGCTCAGGAGACTGCCTATGATCTCGGCTGTCATAACGGAAAGGGTCAGGCAGATGACAATAAGCAGTGCGCTTTTGTTCTTTTGAAACGGTATGCTGGTTTTATGCGGATGTTCGCTCATTGTTTTTATCCCAAATGCATTTCATTGGCAATTTTTTCTTCCTCGCCGCCATGCCGCAAAAACTTTTCGTGTCCCTGTTTTTTATTTTTAAAGAACAGGTCCACAGCTTTGGCGGTCAGGCCAAAAGACAACAACAATAATAGTATATCAGCCGAGATCAGCGCGATGTTCCCCTGTGGCAGATACTTGTTGAACAAAAGCAAAAGAAGAGAGATCAGAGTGGTTGTCAGCATAAGAATTGCCGGGATGACCGCGAACCACATCTTTTTCCCCCGCATCATCAGCCAGGCAGATACGGCTATCAACGTTAAGGCGGCCAGAAGCTGGTTGGCTGTTCCAAATATCGGCCAGATGGTGATATAGGCGTTAGTATATCCAAGGTAGAACATTATAACTACCGACAGGCCGGAATTGAAAAGATATGACTTTAGCAATTTGGGAGGATGTTTGAACAGGGCGCTCCAGAGCTCTTCGAACAAATAGCGGTTCAATCTTACCGCTGTGTCCAGTGAGGTTATCACAAAACCTTCCACCATCAATATCCCCAGGATCGAGCCGAAATATGCGGGGATGCCCAGTCCGTAATTTAGAATCCCTCCGCAGCCAAGAGCAAAGGCAAGTATGGGGTTAGATCCCGCCGCCTGGGCCGGGAAAACAATGGCCTGATAGTCCGCGAACTTTAATCCCGCGCCGACCGCGATCAAAACCCCCAGCGCCAGCACCCCTTCAAGCAACATGGAGCCAAAACCTACCATCCTGGCGTCGCCTTCGGACCGGATCTGCTTGGAGCTGGTGCCGCCCGAGACCAGGGCATGGAAGCCGGAAATAGCGCCGCAGGCCACGGTTATGAAGAGTACCGGAAAGATGGAACCCAGCGAAGAATGGGCCTGCGCCTGCGCAATGTTGAAGGCCGGCGCGCTGATGGCCATTCCCTTGAGCCCGGCGGCGATTATACCCAGGGTAAGCAGGGCAATGCCGGCATATAGTATGTGGACATTGGTAAAGTCCCTTGGCTGTAACACCAGCCAGACAGGAATGCCGGCGGCGATGAACGAGTAGACCGTAAGTATGACCATCCAAACTTTTGGATCGATCGTTATGGGGAATAAAAGCCCCGCAATAACGGCAGCAATGGCAATGACCGATGCCGCCAATGTCATGGCCGCAGTGTTCGATCTTCTCTTGTACAGAAAATATCCCAGTATCGGCGCTGTCAAGGTCATTATAACGACAGAGGTGGAAGCGATACCGCCGATCCTTATATTTTCCACTCCATCGATAGCGGCTGTCGAGGTAAGCGCTTTGGCGGTAAGCCCCAGGAAAGCAGAGGTGACCAGGACTATCATTACAATGGTAAAGCTTATGAACAATATGAAACCGCTTTTGCCCAGGGTATTGCCAGCCACTTCGGCCATGGACCTGCCGCCTTCCCTTATGGAAACAAAAAGCGAAGTAAAATCGTGTACCGCTCCAAAGAAGACCGCGCCGACCAATATCCACAGCCAGACCGGGACAAAGCCATAGTAAAGAGCGATGGCGGGGCCGACAATAGGGCCGGCGCCGGCTATCGAAGCGAAATGATGTCCCATCAATACCCATTTGTGGGGGGGGACAAAATCGGAATTGTCCTGATATGTAAAAGCGGGGGTCTTTTTACTTCTGTCCAGTCCTATGCTGGCAGAAATGTAGTTCGCGTAAACGTAATAAGCAAGAAGAAAGATCGGTAGGCTGATGACAAGTACCAGCAGAATGTTCACAGCCTGATGACCCCCGCCAGCAGGCTGGTGGAGCCAGCTGGATCTTTTGTCTCGCAGACCCGGTAGAACACCTCCAGCATCCCTGCCGCTATCCCGGCCTGAAAGGTATTACTGGCGGCAGTTCCCGCTATCACCACATTGTCGGTCAGGTAGGCTGATAGGCCCTTGCTGATATCATGCGAAAGCTTGCAGGAGATGTCCGTGGTGCCGTCCTGGAAAGCGTGGTCGAATTCGTTCAATATAAAATAGTTGAAATCCTTCCGGTAAAGAGAGCCGATCCTTCCGGCATTAAAAGTAAAGCGTGTGCTGTCATTGCGTATATTGAAGGCATAGAAAACGGCAAGGGAATGGGGGAGGTCGGCATAGTTGCCGATCCCCACGGTGATAAGATGGTTTTGATAATTTGAAAAGGCGAAATATTTGCTTATCTCCGTGGTCAGGTTGGTCTTGCCCCCGCCCACGAACAGGCGAGGACGCACGCTCAGCCTTAACTTCTTTACCCAGAACTTATTGTAAAAAGTATATGACAATGATGAATCCAGTTCGGTGTACGGCTCCCTGAAACGCACCGTGCTCAAGATATCAATGGACTCGAATCGGGTCTTAAGTCCCAGGGAGTTGTACGGCCTGGCATAGACCAGATCGTTTTCGGATGGGATGTTGGCGTCGGCATGGAGAATGTCACCCGGGCCTGAAGAAGCAAAGATTGCTAGACCGTCCATTTCCTTTGATAGCTCAACGGACAGGAACTGAATGAAATCCCGGTTGACTGCCGAACCGAACCCGGCATCGAGCGTGTCGAGCGTGAGATCGAACCCTGGTTTGCGGTAGGCGGCTTTAAGTCGATAGTCCGCCTCGATCTGCGAATTGGGGGCCAGCAGGCGGGCTTCAGCATTGAATCCAACGACGGGCTGCTGCTGCCTTTTATATTTGATGAGCGCGACCTCGGATTTGAGCTCGGCCAGGACCTTTTCTTCCTTTATCCCGGTCTGGCCCGCCAGCTTTGAAAGCATAACGCAGGCTTCGTATCGGGTTATGTTCTGGCTGCCGCGAAAGGTCCCGTCAGGGAAGCCCGAGGCTATACCGGTCTTTGCCAGCTCGTAGACGGCGTCATGCGCCCAGTGGTTGTCAGGGACATCTTTAAACTCCATTGCTCCCGCCGCGGAAGCGGCGAAAAAGAGCAGAAAGAATATAGAAATGTTCTTTGTCATAAATAAGATAGTATTACTTTCGCAATATCCAGGGCGGCGTGCGGTTTGGCGATCTTTTTGATCCTGGCGCGCATTTCTTGCTCTTCCGGGCTCTCGAGCATTTTCTTGACAAGCAGGGCAACTTTTTTTGGGTCTTTTTCGATCTTGCCGATGTTCTCCTGGCTTACGAACTCAACATTGCCTTCTTCCTGGCCGGGAAGCCAGGATGTGATGATCATGGGCAGGTCTTTGGAGATGGCTTCGGCAATACTGCCGGGACCGGCTTTGGTGACTATTATGTCCGACGCGTCCATTATGGCCGGCACGTCGTTGGTAAAGCCGAATATCCTGGCCTTCATCTTGAGCCGCGCGTTTTCCAGCCGCTTTTTCAGGCTGGAGTTGCGTCCGCATACAACTATCAATTGCGCTTTAAGCTCTTCCTTTTCCAGCGCGGCAACGATCTCGAAAATGCCGCCAGAACCTTCGCCGCCGCCCATAAGCAGAATGGTAAATGTCTTTTTGTCCAGCCCCATTTCCTGGCGTAGTTTTTCTTTGCTGTTTTTCTCAAGGAAGCGGGGATCGATCGGAATGCCCAGGACCTTGATCCTGGCCCTGTCCATGCCGTATTTTTCGGCCATTATTTTGGCTTGTTCTGTAGCCACTATCAAAAGGCTTATGTCAGGGCAGATCCAGCTTTTGTGGAAGGTAACGGGGTCCATGACCACTGTTATGATCGGTATCTGTTTTCCCAGCTGGCGGCAGGCCTCGAACGCCAGATGGTTGACCATGGGATGCACCGAAACGATCACATCCGGCGACTTGAGGGAGATAAGCTTTTTCAGCTCTTCCAGTATAAATGGGGAAGATATCTTTTGCAGGGTCTCCAGCTTTTTCCAGTCGTCAAGCCAGTAGTACAGCCTTCCCCAGAACTGGGGCGAGTATCTGATGACCGGAGCGTACAGCCTGGCGAATATGTTCAAAAAGCCGCTGCATTCGGCAAAGACGTCCACCATATCCTGCGATATCTCTTTTGGCGATACCTTTTGGACGGCGGAGATAAGGGCGCTGGCCGCCGAACGGTGGCCGCCGCCGGTGTCGGAAAAAAGATATAATATCTTTTTACGCATTTCTGAAATACTCTAAGGTCCTTTTGAGGCCCGTGGAAATATCGGTCTTTGGCGCCCAGCCCAGCTCGCGGGCAATTTTTTTGCCGTTAAGAACACTTCTGAATAGTTCTCCCGGGCGAGGTGGGGCATATTGGGCCATTACCTTTGCGCCAGTTATGTGCTTGAGCTTTTCGTACAAGCTGTTTACCGATGTGCCGATCCCGCTGCCAATATTAAATATCTGATTTTCGCCCTTATCAAGAACAAGAGTATTTATTTCCGCGATATCGCTCACATAAACATAATCCCGCAATTGTTCGCCATTTCCGAAAATCGTTGGAACTTCTCCCTTTAACAATTTCCCAATGAGGATAGCGATCACTCCTGCTTCTCCATGGGGATCCTGCCGGGGGCCGTACACATTGCCGTATCTTAAAATCGTATATTTGAGACCATAGGTCGCGTGATAGAAATAGAGGTACATCTCGGCCGTGCGTTTTGAAATGGCATATGGAGATATAGGGTCTTGTTTATGAAGCTCGTCAGCGCCGGCTTGTTCTTCAATTTCTCCGTAAATGGCTCCCCCGGTTGAGGAAAAAATAACTTTACTGACCTTGTTCTTTATCGCGGCCTGAAGTAAGTTCAAGGTGCCAATGTCATTCACTTTCGCGTTAAAAACGGGGTCTTCAACAGATCTTCTTACATCGATCTGGGCGGCCAGGTGATTGATGATCTCGGGGCCGAATTCCTTTAGAATATCGTTTATCTTATTGTCCCCGATATCCAGCTTGAAAAAAACAGCCCTGTCGTTAATGTTCTTCTGCTTGCCGGAGGAGAGATCATCTACAATGGCGACCTCATGCCCGGCTTTAATATAAGCGTCGACAATGTTTGAACCAATAAAACCCGCGCCGCCGGTAACAAGAATTTTCATATTAATAATCTTACCATATTTTTTCCCACACCAAAACCCTACCCGAACAGGCGGGATTTTGGTGTGGGAATTTATCCGGTAAATTTGTACTTTAGACTATCACTGCCGCTTTCTTCGATATCGATCATCTGATAGGGAAAGAATACATGAGTGTCGGTTTCCCTTATGGTTAGGTCAGAAAGCCGCACCTCAAGATTTATGTCAGCCGGCATTACTTTAAGCGTCTTTTTGGATGACGGCCCGTTGAGCGGCTGGGACCAGTTCTCGATTATGTGGCTTATGATCTCCCTTTTGCCCAAAAATTCTTCGCCGAATTCAGTTAAAACAGCCAGAAGAGGCTTTCCCAGGCGCGCTTCTTTTAGAAGATTGATGCAGCCCAGCATTCCCAGGTGCTGGCTGAGAAATTGCCCTTCCTCTTTTTCGATAGAACCTATGTTCAACAGCAATAACTGGCAGTTCTTGTATTCCCTGCCAAGCTTTTCCTCATAACGCGTGTCGCCGGTTATCCCAATGGAAAGGTTTTCGTTGTTGATCGTCGGCAGGTTGGTCTCGATGACCAGGCCCACGGAGGATTCCTGGTTGGTCCAGCGTTCGCGATGGTAGGCGGGTTTTACGTGGATTATGAAACCATACTTTTTAAGCAGGTCTTCTGTTCCTGACGTGGTAAGCGTATTTCCCGGTACCAGCAGGTTGAAATTTATTTCCTTGTTCCCGTATGGGTCAAGGGCGGACAACAAACCGTGGAATTTAAGCAGGGTGCCGGCGGAACCAAAGATATCTATTATTTTTGAACACTTTTCTTTGTTGTGATCATTATATTTGGCTAAAAGGGATAATATGCCCTCCATCGATTCCGTATGGTCGTCGTGGTCATGGGTAATTATTATGGCATCTATATCAGCAATGCCCAGACCAAAATCGCGCATGATAGCGTAGAAATCATAACCCGGATCAATGGCAATGCCTTTGGTCTCGCCCGAAGGGGACCTTAAAGTAATAAAATATCCTCCTCCCTGAGAAAGTCCTGATGAAAAAAGAGGGGTAGCGGAATTCCATTTATGCAGGGTCTTTAACATGCCGGCCCCGACCTTGAAATCGAGCGTCCGGGGCTGGTTAAGGTCTTCGATCAATTTTTCCTGGTTCTTTTTTATGGCGTCACGGGTCGGAAAGATGGTCCCTTCCATGTAACTGATGGCGGCGATAGCATGGCTTTTGGTGTTCTTGCAATGGAAATCCTGCTGGCGGGCGGCCTTAAAGTCCGCGAGCGCCTCTTTGAATCTGCCCTGCAGGAACCTGGCAATGCCTCGATAATAAAGGGCGATACCAAAATTCTTGTGCTGTTTCTGGTATTTCTTGTACATGCGATCGTAGATAGTTTCGGCTTCTTTGTACATAATGTCGTTTATGCACATAAAACCGAACTTGTGCCACACTTCTTCGGGAATTGCGGGGTCGGCCTCAAGCGTTGCCAGTATCTCTTTTAAATGAGAAACTATCCAATCTTTTCTGGTCTGATAGGGCAGGCGGGGAAGGTTTTCCCAGCTTTCGGGCTTTTTCTCGTCCAGGTGTATCTTTAGAAGCTGGAACATTATAGTTTGTAGGTCACGCCCAGCATCTGGGTGCGTCCGAATGAGCCGCCCAGATAGGCGTAATCAAGATAAAGTCTTTCTAACCCCAGGCTCATGCCGGCGGTCTTGCTTTCGTCATGTACTCCAACCCTCATTGCAACACCCTTTATGGGACGCACTTCTATGCCGTAATGCATGGTGGAGTTCTTGCTGTTCTGATTGAAAATGTTGTGCATGTCGATGGCGACCGTTGCCCAATCAAAGGGATTGAGAGCGGCGCCCACATTAACGTTCATTTCGTAGCGGGTAGCGGCGCCGTTGCTCCATTGAATGTCGGTGGTCAGCATTTCTTTGGCCGCCAGTCCCAGGGCAAAATTGTCGGCGGGGCGAAAGATCGCGCCAACATCAATGCCAGCCCCAAAACCTTTGATATTTGGACTGCTGGCGATTTGCAGGTCGTAAATGTTTACATTGGCTCCAAGTGCGACCCTTTCTTCATAGCCCGATGCGACTGAAAGGGTGTACCAGTTGCTGTTGAGATTAACTGAAGGATCGGAGTTTTTGTCCGTCATGTAGCTGATGCCCATGGCGAACTGGGCCTTGCCGAAAGGCGAATATTCGCCCTGTACGCGATAGCGGTTGTCCCAGTAAGTAGGCCTGCCGTAATCGTAGCGATACAATGGCCATACCACGATCTCTGTCCGTACAGCTTCTTTCGCCATCTGCTTTGCCACTTCTTTGGCGAAATCCTTGCTTACCTCGGTGGTCTTCTCAAGTACGGCCTTGCCTGTTTCCTTTAGCTGTTCTTTTGCCATTTCGTGTACGTCCCTGACCGGTTCTTCTCCCTGGGAGAGCACGTCTTCGGCCATGCTTTCGGTCTTTTCATGTTTTTCTCCCTCGCGTCCCCAGTTTTTCTTGAGCACTCCGGTATCAGACAGGTACTGCGAACCAGAAACAGCAAGGAGAGATAACGCTCCTATTCCCACTATCCAGGCAAAAGGGTTCAATTCGGTCTCAAAGCACATCTTCAGGGCCGCGAAATTGTCGCCCACGTTGACATTGCGATTGTTTATCAAGAGCGACCCTGAAATATCCACGCCGGGGTTTATTGCCAGGCCGGCCGGGTTCCAGTAGGCGGCGTTGGCGTCGTTGGCAACGGCAGTAAAGGCTCCTCCCATTCCCATGGGCCTGACCCCCTGGAAAGCCTGTGCCCAAACAATGCTGCCGAAGAAGGTTAAAAGCGTTATGCATGTGATAATTCTTTTCATGCCTAGATTCTAGCAGATGAGCCTTGCGCATTCAACGTAATTTGTGTAGAATTTCATACATAATGAATATCATTTCTATAGTAAGGGACATATTGATCCGCCCGGCTGAAACATGGCAAAGACTTTCCCAGAAGAAACCTGATGCCAGAAAGCTTTTCTTTGGCCTGGCAATGGTGCTGGCCCTGGTGCCGGCAATATCGGTTGTCCTGGGCTTTTCTCTGGTCGGCTTGAAGCTGGGCCCGCTGGAAACGGTCAAGATCCCGCTCACGTCGGCTATACTGGCAGGTATTGCTGTCTATATTGTCAATCTGGCCGGAGTTTACGCCGCGGCGGTGCTTATGCGCTTTATAGGGAACAGTTTTCATACAGATGCCCCGTTCTCTTCTTATATGAGTCTGGCCATACTTTCTGCCGTGCCTTATTGGCTGGCGGGAGCATTCAACCTGATCCCTGCGCTAAGAGTGCTTTCTATGATAGGTATATATGGTATCTATATTCTTTTCCTGGGAATACCTGAGATGATAAAAGTGCCGGAAGAAAGGAACCTGCCTTTTAATGTGGCCGTGGTGGTCGCTATTATTATACTGGTACTGTTGGGCAATTTTATCATTTCCCCCTTTATTGATGGCCCGCTGTACGCGGAGTTCCTGGCGTATTAGACAATGGAACAACTTGCTACATTAAAAGAGGTGCTTGAATCCACGGTTGGCCGGCATGCCGACAGTATTGCCTTTCAGATGAGGGGCGAAAGCGGCTTCCGCAAGTTTTCTTTTAAGGATGTTGCCGACATAGTGAACAGTCTTTCAATACGGCTGGCTCAGGCGGGCATCAAAAAGGGCGACAGGGTAGCTCTCTTTTCAGAAAATCGTCCCGAATGGCCGCTTGCCTATCTAGCCGTCACCACGATGGGGGCTGTGGTGGTGCCTATTGACGCCGTACTTCACAAGAACGAAGTGAAGGTGTTGATGGACGATTGCGAGGCGGCCGCCATAATAGTGTCCCGTGACTGCTCGCAGAATGTGGCGGGCAAGAGCATAAAGCATGTGATACCTGTTGAAAGCATGAGCGACAGGGTTGCCGATGAACAAGACCTGCCCGATGTGGCCAGTGATGATCTGGCCGCTATTGTCTATACTTCCGGCACCACGGGGGTGCCAAAGGGCGTAATGCTGACTCACGGCAACATTGCCAGCAATGTCGAAGCCGTGGCCGGCCTTTTTGACATTGGTCCAGGAGACAATTTTCTCTCTGTCCTTCCGCTCCACCACACCTTTGAGACCACGGCCGGTTTCCTGGGGCCGTTTTTCCTTGGCGCAACTATTACTTACGCGGAAAGCCTTAAATCTTACAGCCTGATACAGAATATGCAGGAAACAGGGACGACCATTATGTGCGGCGTGCCCCTTTTGTACCAGCTTTTCTACGACGGTATAATAAGGGAGGTTGAATCAAAAGGCGTGGCCGCCAGGACACTCTTTCAAACGCTTATGACGTTGGCCAAAAATATCCCCTCCCAAAGTATCAGGCGCAAAATGTTTGGTATGCTCCATAAAAAATTTGGCGGGAAACTGCGCTTCTGGGTCTCGGGCGGGGCGGCCATCAAGCCGGAGACCATTAAAGGGTTTGAAATATTTGGCATTCCCATCATGCAGGGATACGGATTGAGCGAGTCCTCGCCCATATTGACCTGCTGTAACCTTGAGAACAACAGGGTTGGTTCGGTTGGCAGACCCATACCCAGAGTGGAAATACAAATAGAGGATGGAGAGATCGTGGCCCGCGGCCCGAATATCATGAAGGGATACTACAAAAGGAAAGACCTGACGGAAGAAGTCCTCAAGAATGGCTGGCTGCGTACGGGCGACATGGGGAGTTTTGACGGGGACGGTTTCCTTTACATAACCGGCCGCTGTAAGGATGTTATTGTTACCGCTTCCGGCGTGAATGTCTACCCCGAGGAAATAGAAAAATACTTGAGCAAAGTGCCGGAAATAAAAGAATGCTGTGTTCTTGGCGTATCTGTAAAAGTAGGGATACGGGCTGGCAGTGAAGAAGTAATGGCTGTGGTCGTGCCCGACTATGAGTATTTTGAAAAGAAACACAAAAAGATCGGCCAGCAAGAGGTGGAAGAGATAATCAGGGAAAGGATTTCCGACATCAACGATCAAATAGCCGACTACAAGCGTGTGGCGGCGATAAAATTCCGCAGTATAGAACTGCCAAAGACCAGGCTTAAGAAAATAAAGAAATTTGAGGTCAGGAAGGAAATGGGGCTTTGATGTTTAATGTTAAACCTGCCTGCCGGTTTACCCGCCGAAGGAGGGTAGGCAGGTGGCAAATGTTAAATGTGAGGAGAAAGCAATGGGAGAGGAACTAAAAAAAGAGATAAGGGCTACGGTGTCAAAGGTAATTAAGATGCCAGAGGAGAAAATTGGTGATGATACCGATCTATTCTCAGAATTAGGAGTGGATTCACTTCTGGGAGTAGAAATCCTTGCTAATCTGGATAAGAAGTATAAACTAGATATTCCGGAAAATAGGCTCAAGAAGATCAGGACTTTAAACAATATTGTGGAAGTCGTAAACGATCTTTTGGAAAAAAGAGAATATCCTTAAAAAGGATTTAACATTTAAGATTTAACATTTAAGATTTTTATGGATACATCTGCTTACTGGAGGAAATTATTAAGGTCCGATGAACCGGTCGATCTCGAGGCCGTTAAAAAATGCCGCACGCATTTTAAATTGTTGAGACCTTTTTTCTTTGCTATTTTTAAGCTTGTTTCCCGGCTGTTTTTTCCCGTAACCCTTGAAGGCGCTGAAAACCTGCCGGAAAGAGGCGCCTACATAGTGGCTCCCAACCATGTCAGCATACTTGATTACCCTTCGGTCATATGCCGCTTGCCCCGGCAGATAAGGGACGAACTTTTTCCTGTGGCATCAAAGGCCTATTACGACAATCCTGTGGCCTTTTTCTTTATGGCCATGGCGGCCAATGTCATCCGCATCGATACGGAAGATGATTTTTTTTCTGCCCTGAAGGCCGCGGCAAATGTTTTAAAGGCCGGACATGCCGTTTTCCTCTTCCCGGAAGGTACCCGGTCGAAAAGCGGTGAATTACTGCCTTTTAAGAACGGATTGGGCATATTGTCCATTGAGCAAAATGTGCCCATTGTCCCTGTCCATGTTAACGGCACCTATGATGTCCTTCCGCCTAAAAAAATTTGGTTTAACAGGGGAAAGATTAGTGTTATAATTGGCCAACCTGTTTATCCGGAAAAATATATTTTGAAGAAGAAATCCATGCAGGCTTACGATGTTTATAAAGAGCTGACGGAAGAGATACGCAATAAAGTCCTTGAACTTAGGAATAGGGGGGATCAGAGATGAGCAGAAGAATATTATTCTTGATCGGCATCGCGGCTATGTTTGCAACTTCCGCAACAGCTTTAACGATGAACTGCGTTGCTTCTTTTGAAGGGAGCGTGCCCGCGGGAGCGTTTGGCACCTCCATAGCCGTTGCCGATTTTAACGGCGACGGCACGAACGACCTGGCGGCAGGGGATCCCGGCGCCGAGGCGGTCAATGTCTATCAGGGGAGCATTACCATGTCGGCTTCCTCTAATGTTACGATCGACGACGGGTCCAGCACGGCGGTGGATTTTGGCAATACTATCGCGGTGGGGGATTTCGATAAAGACGGATTTTATGACCTGGTGGTCGACCAACTGGGGAAAGACGCTGACAATCCCCGCACAGTCTACGTCTATATGGGGAGTTCCAGCTTTTTTACGGCGCCGACCATAACTGTTCAGATAACAGGGGAATGCGGCAGCAGCGCTTACGACCTTGGCGCCAGCTATGTGGCTGACGTTAACGCTGACACATATGACGATCTTATTATGGTCTCTCCCGGCCCTACCAGCCGTGAGGGTCAGGTCAAGATATGGCTGGGAGATGCATTGGTTTCCAATATTGCGGCGTGGGATTTTAACAATGCCTGGCTTGCCATTACAGGAGAAGCCATCAATGACATGTATGGCGAAACCGTGTGGATAGGGGAGAACGGCGATTCCGATTTTAACGGTGATGGCTTTGACGATGTTGTGGTCCATGCGCCCGGATACAATGGCAGTACTGGAAAAAACTATGTTTATTTCGCGGGCAATAATTTCTCCAGCCTGCGGGCAAGCATGGTGGGGGATGCGGCCAACAACGAATACGGTGAAATGGCCGCGGCAGGCAGGCTTTTTGGCAGTGACAACTATCGTGACCTGGTGCTGGCTTCTTATCTTTACAACAACAACCAGGGCATAATCAAGGGATATTCCGGCGGGACCACCATGACCGACACTGCCTATTTTCATCAAGCTGACCCTGTTGCCAATAATAATGATTACTATGGCTTCAGGTTGAAAACTGGAGATACCAATGGCGATGGGATTGACGATCTAGTGCTTCAATTTGGCGGCTACAATGGAAATGCCGGGCTGGCCTATAACTATGCCGGGCCCATTGGGTCTTCTTTGCCAACTCCCGCGCAGGTGGCGGGCGAGAACCCCGCGGACAGGCTTAACCGCATGAATATTACTGATCTTAACAAGGATGGTTATGACGATGTTATCCTGGGCGCATGGGGCTATAATTCTTATACAGGCAAGGTCTATGTTTATCTGGGTTCTGATCCGTTCGCTTTCGGGACGGCTGATTGGGCGAAAGAAGGAGAGGGGTCCTCTGCATCAAGCTTTGGCATAAAGCTCTCGGTGGGCGATGTAAATGGCGACGGCTTTGACGAACTTATCGTGGTGGCTCCAGGTTATGACAGTGACAATGGAAAAATATATGTTTATACCGCCTTTGCCGCCAAAGTGGTCCAGCCAAACGGGGGGGAGAGCATTGCCAGCGGCACCTACACTATCTCATGGGAAGCCAGTGAAGCGAACCTGACCAGCGCGCCGATCGATATCCATTATTCCACAAATGAAGGAAGCAGCTGGATAGTTTTAGCTGAGAACGAGGACAATGATGGCAGTTATCTCTGGACGATACCGGCCGTTGACACGACCAGGGCCAGGGTAAGGATCACTTCCCACGACAATTATGGCAATACTATTACAGATGTAAGTAATGCCAATTTTACTTTGCAGGGTACCGCGCCAAATATTTCTCTTACCGCTCCAAACGGCAGCGAGGTCTGGCAGGGCGGCAGTTCCCATGACATTACCTGGACGGCATCAGAAGGACTGCTCACTTTTGAGGCGACCCCAATAAGCCTGTACTATACTTCTGGTGAAACTGAACCATATATTTTGATCACCAGCGGGCTCTTGAATTCCGGTTCATATAGCTGGAGCGTTCCATACGGCGAACGCTCCAAGTGCAAGGTCAAAGTGGTGGTAACGGATTTTATGGGTAACGAGTTCTTTGATGCCAGCAATGACTATTTTTCAATAACTGACGCGCCAGGAGGCGACCCAGTAGTATCCAACGTCAAGGCGGGGCCCATACCCTTTAACCCGGATTCTGGCAATGTTAAGATACAATTCGATCTGGACCAATCGGGGGAAACGACTCTGCTGATATTTGATCTTAACGGTAATTTAATGTTCAAACGAAAATATACCAGCCTGGAACAGGGCGGTCACATTGGGACCAACACCGTGGTATGGGACGGCACCAATGCTTTTGGCAACAGGGTGTCCAACGGGGTGTATATATACAAGATCATTTCCGGAGGTTCTATTGGCGGCGGCGGCAAGATGATTGTGTTGAGGTGAGGTAAGGAGGAGCGGAAGATGAAAAAACTATTCATCGTTTTGAGTATATTTCTAATACCGGTCGCGGCGCTGGCAATAAGCTCTGATCCTACCGAGACTTGCGTGGGAGCCAGGCCCATGGGGATGGGGCGAGCTTTCCTGGGAATGCAGGGCGACGGCAGCAATCTTTTCTTGAACCCTGCCGGCCTGGGAAATTCCAGGAGCTTTAAACTGGTAAGCATGAGCGGCAAACTTCTTAATGATGTCGACTATATTACCCTGGGAGTCGCAAATCCTTTTAATTTTGGAGTTGTTGGTCTTTCCTATGTTTCGCAGGGCGTGGCTGGCATCCAGCTGACGTCGGCGGTCGGCAACACGATCGAAGCCACTGGACAAAGTACTGATTATCTAAACTCTGTTATGATGATAACCCTGGCCCGTGAATTTCCCTTTCCTATACCTGTGCTGAAGGATTCCAACATGGGCGTCAATCTTAAGTATTATTCCCAGGGGTTTTCGGGTGCCAGCGGGTCTCTTGAGGGGGGAAGCGGGACAGGTTTTGATATGGACCTGGCCTTTCAATTTGAACCAAGTCCCTTTCTGACCTGGGGCATTAATATGCAGAATATTCTATCCCTTGGTTTTAACTGGGGGACGGGAAGAAAAGAAGATATAGCCACCATTTACAAACTGGGCGGAGCATTCAAGGTTTTGGGCCGTGATGGCTGGAAAGATTTTCCCAACGACCTTACCATAACCGTCGATACTGATCTTACTGCTGAAAAATCGCAGGTCTGGCATGTGGGATGCGAATTTTGGCCAGGGGAATACCTGGCGATAAGGGGTGGAGTGGACCAGAGTGCCGGCGCGGGCGGGGTAGCCAACAATCTTACCGCCGGCGTTGGGTTAAAGGCGGGAGGGTTCACTTTTGATTACGCGTATCATCAATACGGTGATATCTCCGGGAATTCGACCAGTTACTTTTCAATAGGGTATGTGGGCAGGGAAACGTTCCGGTGGGTCGAACAGAGGCCGACTCCTGTTCCACCGCCGCCGGTTGAGTTGAAGGAAGCCCCTGTGGTCCCTGATACAGGATCGGGCCTTTCTCCCGAAGAAGAGCTAATGGCGGCCAAGATAAGGGCCTACATACGCACCCTTCAGAAGAAATTGGCAAGCGCTAAAACCGCCGCGCGCAAGAAAAAACTTAAGCTTATGATCAAAGCCGAGCAGAAGCGGCTGAAAGCACTTTTAGGGGAATAATAAGCCTTTTAATCGATCACTTTATTTAGAGGATATTCCACGATCCCTGTGGCGCCCGCGCGTTTGAGGCGGGGAATTAGCTCGCGCACTATCGCTTCCTCGACGATCGTATCCACGTCTACCCAGTTGGTCTGAGAAAGAGGGGCTATGGTGGGCTTTTGCAGGGCAGGCAGAATAGATATTACATTCTTGAGCTTGTTAACCGGTACGTTCATCTTAAGCCCGACTTTGGTTTCCGCGGCGATGGCACCCTGCAGCAGCATGAGGATATTCTCCATTTTTTGTTTTTTCCAGGCTTCTTTTACGGCGGCTGGATTGCTTATCATTACGGTGTTGGACTCTATTACCGTGTCCAAAATCTTCAGGTTGGCCGCCCTTAAAGAAGAGCCTGTTTCGGTGAGCTCTACAATGGCATCGGCCAGCTCGGGAGGTTTGGCTTCGGTAGCGCCCCAGGAGTATTCCACCTCGGCCTTGACCTTGTTGTTTTTCAGCCACTCATTGGTAACATTTACCAGCTCTGTCGCAACGCGTTTACCTTTCAGGTCCTTTACGCCTTTTATCTTTGAGGCTTCCGGAACTGCCAGTACCCAGCGAACTTTCCTCAGCCCTGACTTTGCGTAGATGAGGTCGGCAAGGGAGGAAACTTTGAAGCCGGATTCCCGCACCCAGTCACTGCCGCAAATGCCGCAGTCAAGGATCCCTGAATTTACGTAACGCGCCATTTCCTGGGAACGAATGAGCATGATCTCGATCTCGGGATCGTCTATGTCCGGATAATATGAGCGGGAAGTGGTCTTGATATTAAAACCCGCCTTTTTAAAAAGATATATGGTCGTTTCCTGAAGACTGCCTTTGGGAATGCCCAATTTAAGTTTTTTCATTGCTTCCTCCTATACAATTCTAGCATTGCTGAAAAAATGGGGCAAGCGAAGAAAGTTCCAGCGAGATTTTTACTCAAATATTATTTTTTCTCGGGGGGAGCGTGAAGCAGAATTTTGACCCCACACCAGGCGTGGATTCTACCCATATCCTGCCGCCGTGAAGCTCGATGATCTCTTTGCAAATGGCCAGTCCAAAACCTTCACCGATCCGGCCGTGGTCTTTTTCTGATGGTCTCTTGAATTTAGAAAAGATGCCATCGATCTCTTCTGGTGATACTCCCGGGCCAGTGTCGGCCACGCATATCAAGATACTGCCGTCGCCTTCTTTTGACGCCAGCATTTCGATCTCTCCCTTTTCGGTGAATTTGAAAGCGTTGAAGACAAGATTAAGGACAACCTGCCTGATAAAATCGTTGTCAAAATCCGCTTCAAGAGGCGCTTCGGGAACATTAAGTATGAGCGAGATGGTATTGCTCTGGGTCAATATCTTGAAAGCTCCGTAAACGTCCTGGAGCACTTTTCTTATGTCCGAGCGCACCAGCTTCATCTCTGACTTTCCGGCCTTTAATTTGTAAAAGTCCAGTATGCTGCTTAAAAGCCTGTATATCCTTTCACTGTTGCGCCTGGCTATTTCGATGAGCCTTTTTTGGTTGTCGTTTATCTTGCCATAGCTTTCTTCGAGTATCTGGCTTAGCGAGTCTCGCATGGCAGTAACAGGCGTTCTTAGTTCCTGGAACATGACGGGGCTGAAGTCGTCTTTGATACGATAGAAATTCTGACCAATGAACTGCAGGATCATTTTGTTTTGCACCCGAAGCTCGTTCTCGAGAAGTTTTCTTTGAGAGACATCCTGAAGCATAAAAAGCGAGCCGATCTGCTTGTTCTGGGAATCGTGAAGGGGGATTTTTTTTATCTCTACGTATATGGGGAACCTGGCAAGCTCGGGATCGTTAATGAATATTTCCTCAAGCTCGTTGTTGTTCATCTTGATCATCTTTTTCCAGGGATCCTTGAGCTCATAGATAGTTTTTCCGAAAAAACTCTTGTTTTTCAGCCCCAGCCATTGTTTGCCGAGCGGATTAAGGTCGACTATACGTCCCCATTCGTCAACAACTATCATTCCCTGGTTGATCTCTTCTATAAGCAGTTCCCTGGCGATGGGACTAAGATCAAGTAATTTATAGCGGAATAGTCCCAGGGTCAAGATAATGCCGGTGGTGGTAAAGGCGAAAGCCGTAAGATCAAAATTGTAAACCGTGATCCCGAACAAATAAAGGATGTTGGAAACGCACGGAACTAAAATGGCGGCCAAAATGACGCTTAGCTGAGATCTGCGGTATGCCGAAGCATTTTTCCACAGGCGGAACCAGAGCATGAAGCCCATGATCAACATTAAATATGAATAGGCGACATTAACATAATACAGCGGCCCGCGTATTAGTATTTGTAAAGGGAAAGGCCCCGAGTAATTGACCTTTGCTGACGTGTAGAAGAGATGGTGCAGGTCATTGGTCATGTTGGCGATCATTGACGCAAAGGGCACGATCAGGAGCAGTACAAGAAGAAAGGGGTTGATCTTTTTATCCATTCCGCCGTAGCTTAGCAGGAAAAGGAAGAGAGAAACGGTCAGGAAAGGAATGCCCAGATATTCAATTTTTACCCAAAAAGACATGCCCTCATAGGTGGTGCTGGCAAGTTCCAGGGCGTATCCGAAGGAATAAACTGTTACCGCGAGCATCATAAGGGAAAATACCGAAGCACCGGGTGTTCCTTTCCGGCGTATGGCATAGACAGAGAGAGCCAGCGTAATCATAGCTGACAGGATAAGGCACAACGAGAAAATATTCAGCTTTAGAGCCAACATTTATATGGCATTATAGACTGAAATAATAAAAATTCAACCCGGTTTTTATTTTTCGGTCTTTGCCATCATAAAATATATCTTTTTATTGGGCCCATCATAGAGCTCGTAGCCGGCAGAAGAAGGAGCAAGACCTTTTTCGAGCGCGTATTTTGACATGGAGG
>JAHJBW010000190.1 GCA_018813405.1 Candidatus Margulisiibacteriota bacterium
ATAAGGAACTGGCAGGTTACTTCCATGTCCTGCAGTTTTATTAACGAGGTGAACTATCTCACCGCCGGCGGTGTCTACCCGACACGGTTTGGGGTCTTTGGCATTGGTTTTGTGGGTTCTAACCTGTCTTTCAGTGCTCCGGCCGCCACTTTTGAAAGTGTGGGAGACGACATAAGATATGTGGCTTCTTCAACAGAAAGCATAAGCAATGCTTATGCTAACGATGTCCTTTTGCTTTCCTATAGCGTTCCTTTAAGGGAGTATCTTTTGGGGGGGGTGAACTTCAAGGTCTTCTCGCAAAAACTTGCGGGCTCGGGCATTACGGGTGGCGATGCCATGGGCTATGACATGGACATTGGCTTTCAATATAAGCCCAAAGGGCCTATAAACGCGGCCCTGGTCTTTCAGAATATTGTTCCCTTTGACATGGGAGGCAAGCTTTCCTGGGCTACAGGGACAGAAGAAGATATCCCGGCGATAATCAAAACAGGCTTAAGCCTGAAATTGCTGGGAGAGGATGCCTTTGCCTCCCTGGGGGATCAGCAGGTACGGCTCAACGTTGACAGTGAGGTTTCCCCGACAGGGACCAATTATCCGGCATTGTTCCACCTGGGAATGGAGTGGTCGCCCCTTTACAACATAGACCTGCGCATGGGGCTTGACCAGGATGTGGGGGACCAACTTCAGGCGGTCAACAATTTCACGGCTGGCATAGGCCTGTATTACGCGGGTTGCCGTTTTGATTACGCCTATCACCAGTACCACAATATTCCCGAGTTCGATACCCACTATTTTTCTGTGGCCTATGGGATATGGAAAGAGGCGCCCGCGGAAAAAGAATATCTAAATATAATAAGTCCCAAAGACAAAAGCATACAGCATTCTTCTTCTTTGCCAGTTTATGGACAGGTCCTTGACCAGTCCGTCAAAAATGTTTGGCTGCAGGGGAAGACCGTAAAGGTGGACAATTCAATGTTTGAGTCCGAGGTTGGTCTAAGGCCCGGGAAGAACACCATAATAGCAAGGGCCGTTCTGGGAAGCCGGATGGCGGGAGAAAAACGGGTCAGGGTCTTGTTTCTGAAGGCTTTTAGGGATATTGAACCCATCTATTGGGCGAAAGAGGCGATCGAGAAGATGGCCACCCTGCAAATGATAGATGGATATCCGGACAACAATTTTAGGCCATACCGCAGTATTTCCAGGGCTGAATATATTACCCTGCTTGTCAAGATTTTGGGAGTACCTGTAGGGCCTGTCATGCAGCCGCCCTTTAAGGATGTTCCAATAAATCATTGGGCCGCCCCATATATTGCCAGAGCGGCAGAGCTGGGACTGTCATCAGGGTACACTGACGGCACCTTTAAGCCTTTTAGCAGTATAACCCGTGCCGAGGGGGTTGTCATGGCCGTAAGGTTTGGCGGTCTTGAAAAACTTGTCGCGGAAGCAAAGGAAAGGGCGGAATCTCCTTTCCCGGACATTGATCCCGGCTATTGGGCGGCCAACGAAATTGCCGCCGCCAAAGCGGCAGGGTATTTAGAACACCTAAAAGGCAAACCCTTCACGCCGCAATCAGAGCTGTCGCGCGGCGAAACTGCCGGCATACTTTCCAACAGCATGGTAGTTAGACAGGATATAGAAGAATTAATGGATTGGAACACCGGGTATTAGTGTAAAATAAAGGTAATGAGAAAATATATATTACGCAGGTTGTTCCAGCTTGTACCCCTGCTTATAGGCATTTCCCTGATCAGTTTTTTTGTCATGCGCCTGGCGCCGGGCGATCCGACAGCGCTTTTTATCAATCCAAATGTCGATCCGCAGGAGCTGGCGAGGGTTCGCTCCAACTGGGGCCTGGACCAGCCGATCTATGTGCAATATGTTAAATGGTTGTGGAATGCGTTGCACCTTGATTTTGGCAGAAGTTATCTTTCTGGCCAGCCGGTGGTGGTCGAGATTGCGCAAAAGCTTCCCAATACACTTTTACTTATGAGCACTTCAATGCTGTTTACCCTTTTGATCTGCATACCTCTGGGAGTTATCTCGGCGGTAAGAAAGAATTCCTGGTTCGATAACTTTGTGACCATCTTTTCCTTTGCCGGCATGGCCATTCCCTCGTTCTGGCTGGGGCTTATGCTGATGCTTCTCTTTTCCGTCAAGCTGGGATGGCTGCCGCCGACCGGCAACCTGGTATTGCCTGTTGTCACAATGACCGTGCTTGGCCTGGCGGGACTTACCCGTTATCAACGGGCGGCCATGCTAGAGGTGCTCAATCAAGACTATATCAAGACCGCACGGGCGAAAGGATTGCCGGAAAGGGTCGTCATTTACAAACATGCGCTCCGCAACGCGCTCATCCCGATCGTTACAATTTTGGGCTTATCGCTTCCGGCTCTTTTCAGTGGCGCGTTCATCATTGAGACTGTTTTTGCCTGGCCGGGGATGGGCAGGCTGGGGGTCCAGGCTATCTTTTCCAGAAACTATCCGGTTATTATGGGGGTGGTCATGCTGTCGGCTGTGCTTATCGTACTGGGCAATCTTTTGGCTGATGTTGGATATGCGCTGGTTGATCCGAGGATCCGTTATGGCAAAAAGTAAACCTCACCCCTTACCCCTCTCCTTAAAAAGGAGAGGGGAATGAAAAATATACTTTCCCTCTCCATGAGATGGAGAGGGATAAAGGGTGAGGAAGAAAAAGATGAGGAGTAAACAAATAAAAATTAGTCTTACTTTTTTTGGGGCAATAGTGCTTGGTCTTCTGGTTTTAACAGCAGTTCTTGCTCCTGTTATTGCTCCCTATGATCCCGATGAGATCATTGAGGATGGCACTTATGCTCCCTCGGCACAGCACTGGTTTGGCACGGACGATCTAGGAAGGGACATCTTTTCACGCATTGTTTATGGCGCCAGGATCTCGCTCACCGTGGGTTTTGTCGCGGTTATCATTGCCATATCAATTGGCACTCTCTTTGGCTGTTTTGCCGGCTATTACAGGGGCTTTGTTGATAATGCTATTATGCGCTTTGTGGATGTAATGCTGGCTTTTCCGTCCATCTTTCTGATCCTTGCTATCCAGGTCATGCTTACTCCCAACATATATAATGTAATGATCGTGATAGGTTTAACTTCGTGGATGGGTGTGTCTCGATTGGTGAGAGGTGAGTTTTTGCGCATACGCGAGCTTTCTTATGTGGAAGCGGCACAAGCAATCGGATGCTCTGATCTTCGCATAATCTTCCGCCACATATTACCCAATGCCATGGCGCCAATAATCGTGGCTGGAACCCTGGGGATGGCTGGAGCGATACTTACCGAGTCGGCTTTAAGCTTTTTGGGGTTGGGGGTACAGCCGCCGACAGCTTCCTGGGGAAATATGTTAATGGATGCCCAGGCTTATATGAGAGACGCTCCCTGGATGGCCATAATCCCCGGCCTGTTTATTTTAATCACTGTGCTCTCGCTCTATTTTGTGGGGGAGGGGTTGAGGGAAAAGTTGGATGTCAGGGGTTCTTAAACCCTTCCCTGACAGCGGCTGCCACCAGCTCGATGCTTCTAAAGGCTTTCTTGTCAGCCCTAAAGGTTTCAAGCCCTTCGGCGATACTGGCTTCCATTTGTCCTGTGTCTCTGGCATTAATGATCCTTTCAAGCGTGAACCTTAACTCTTTTTGCGCTTTCATTTTGGCGGCAGTCATGGCATTAAGCATTTTCTCTTTTTCAAGGGTAGATTCCATTGTGGTGATCTCGTTAATGGAGAAGACCACTGCGCCATGGGAGCATAGCCTGGCGTTCAGGACATAATGATCGTGCGTTCCGATAAGGCTATATCTTTGTATATTCCCAGAAGTTATTGCCTCATTGATGATCTTTTTTTGGTCTTCCAGAGAGAACATCTTGTCCATATCGGCTTCTTGATATAAAAGATGTCCACTGGTATTGGAAATAAAAACACTGGACTGGATAGCAGACAGTATTTCTTGCGCGGTATGTTTTGGCGTTACAAGGAATGCTTTGAACCTGAAGATGGCATAGGCAATAAGGGAGGTGGGCAGAAAGTTCATGGCTGGGATGACATCTATCCAAAAACGAGTATTATTGAAGAACATGGGAACCAAAACCGAAAAAAACAGGGCGGAAAGACCAGAGAACATGAAGCCAATAAAGATCAAGATGGTTGTTGTTTTTGCTATGCCTTTAAATACTATCCATTTATAGATAAATATCGACAGCATTGCGGTGGCGATAGCAACAGCTTGGAGATCATATACAATCATCAAGGGACCAGGCACAATAACAAATGACAAAGATGAAATGGTTGGATCGACGAAAGTGGTTGAGACCACGACAAGGTTTGTGAAGGCGCTTACCACAGCCATCACTGCTGTCCATATATAGAAAGGGTATTTGATATAGGGGTACAGCTTGTTTCTGGAAGGCGCAATTATTGAAAACTGAAGAAATGAAATTTGCAGCATTGCTCCAGTAGCCATCCTAAATCTCATCATCAATGTTTGATGTTCAGGAACTCTGCTAAGAATCATAGCTGTGCCAACAAGGAACCAGAGGCTGCATGATATAACAAAGAACAAGAAGGACTGGTTTGATCCTGAAGTCCTGTCTTTAAGATAAATATATACGGCAATGCTTAGTTGAAAGATGA
>JAHJBW010000191.1 GCA_018813405.1 Candidatus Margulisiibacteriota bacterium
TGGAAAAAGAACTAAAAGAGCAAAAACTCAATAAACAATATACTATCGTGGATACCGGCTGCCTCGGCCCCTGCGTGGCAGGGCCTTTAATGGTCATAGGCAAAGACAAGACCCTGTATGTAAAGCTAAAGCCGGAAAACATTAAGGAGATCGTTGAAAGCCACCTGAAAAAAGGTACTATTGTTAAAAAATATGTTTGGAACGATTCACACCACCCCAAACCCATTCCCGAACAAATGGGGCTGGCCTTTTTCAAAAAGCAGACCAAGCTGGTGCTCAGGAACTGCGGGCTGATAGATCCTCTCAAAATCGAGGAATATATTGGCCGCGAAGGTTATCTGGCCCTGGCAAAGGTTCTCACTAAAATGACGCCCGAGCAAGTACTGGAAGAGATGAAAAAATCCGGTCTGCGCGGACGCGGCGGAGCTGGTTTTCCAACCTACTTAAAATGGACCTTTGCCAGGAACAACCCGGGCGATATCAAGTATATACTGTGCAACGCTGACGAGGGCGATCCAGGAGCCTTCATGGACCGCAGCGTGCTGGAAGGCGATCCGCACAGCGTTATCGAGGGCATGGCCATTGGCGCCTTCGCCATTGGCGCGAATTACGGATATGTGTATGTGCGCGCCGAATATCCCCTGGCAGTTGAAAGGCTTGGCATTGCCATAGATCAGGCCAGAAAGGCCGGACTGCTTGGAAAGAACATTTTAGGCACGGACTTCTCCTTTGACCTGGACATTAAGATGGGATCAGGTGCCTTTGTTTGCGGAGAAGAGACCGCCCTTATCAACAGCATTGAAGGCAAACGCGGCGAACCACGGCCAAGACCACCCTTCCCTGCCGAAAAAGGCCTGTGGGACAAACCTTCCTCCCTGAACAATGTAGAGACCTTTGCCAATGTCCCGCTCATCCTGTTAAAGGGCGGCGACGAGTTCGCCAGGTATGGCACCGAAAAAAGCAAAGGCACCAAGGTTTTCGCGCTGGCTGGCGCCATCGTTAACGCCGGACTGGTGGAGGTCCCCATGGGCACCACGCTTGGCGAACTGATATACGACATTGGCGGCGGCATCCCCAACGGCAAACATTTCAAGGCCGCGCAGATCGGCGGACCTTCTGGCGGCTGTATACCCAAAGAATACCTGAGCGTTCCGCTGGATTATGAAACGCTCAACGAGCTGGGCGCCATTATGGGGTCCGGCGGCCTGATCGTAATGGACGAAGGCACCTGTATGGTTGACGTGGCCAGGTTCTTTTTGGAATTCGTACAGGAAGAATCCTGCGGTAAATGCGTGCCCTGCCGCGAGGGAACCAAAAGGATGCTCGAAATATTAAATAAGATACGATCCGGGAAAGGTGAGATGAGCGATCTTGATCAACTGGTCGAGATCGGCGAGAATGTAAAGGCAAGCTCTCTTTGTGGACTGGGCCAGACCGCCGCCAACCCGGTACTTTCTACCCTGCGGCATTTCCGTCATGAGTACGAGGACCACATACTCTTCAAACGCTGTAAGACCGGCGTCTGTTCCGATATCGTCAAATCCCCCTGCCAGAGCAGGTGTCCTGCCGGGGTTGACGCCCCAGGATACATTTCGCTGGCCAAAGAAGGCCGTTTTGACGAGGCCATCAGGCTGCATCGCGAGAAGAACCCGTTCGCCTGGGTCTGCGCCAGCGTCTGCGTGCATCCCTGCGAATCCGTATGCCGCCGCGAGACCGTGGACAATCAGGCAGTTAGCATTCGTGGCATAAAGCGCTTCATGGTTGAACACGCTTCCCCCGGCCTTCTGCCAGAAATGGAAATAAAGCCCGAGAATGCCAACCGCAAGATCGCTATAATCGGCTCGGGTCCGGCCGGACTAAGCTGCGCTTATTTCCTGGCCAGGCTTGGTTACAAACCCGATGTATTCGACTCCGAGGCTGTCGCCGGAGGCATGCTGGCCCAGACCATTCCTTCCTATCGTCTGCCTCGCAAAGAATTGAATCAGGAGATCGACATCATCAAAAAGATGGGGGTAAAGATGCATCTAAAAAAGGCCCTGGGCAAAGACTTCACCCTGAAAAGTCTCAGAAAGGACGGTTATGAAGCCGTCTTTATCGCCGTTGGCGCGCCCAAGGGCATGACCATGAAAGTGGCGGGAACCGATGTAAAAGGCGTTGAGGACGCCATGACCTTTTTGAGGGAAGTAAGCTACACCGGCAAGGCCAAGATCGGCAAAAAAGTAGTGGTGGTCGGAGGCGGCAATTCCGCCATCGACGCCGCGCGCACTGCCATAAGGCTGGGAGCGCATGTAACGCTGGTATATCGCCGCACCCGGGACGAGATGCCCGCCTATGAGGAAGAAATAAAGGACGGCATTGCCGAAGGGCTAGAACTTTTGCCCCTTACCAACCCGGCCGAGATATTGAGCAAAGACGGCAAGGTGACGGGCGTAAAATGCGACAGGATGAAGTTAGGCGAATACGACAAGAGCGGACGGCGCAAGCCGGTAAAATCAGGCGAGACCGTTGAAATAGAAGCCGACACCGTAATATTCGCCATCGGCCAGACGCTGGAGTGCGACAAGATCATCGCCAAAGAGGACAATGTAGAAACGCTGTGGGGCAGCAAGTTTAAGGTTGAACCCCTTTACGGCCAGACCAGGCACCCCTGGCTTTTTGCCGGCGGCGACTGCACCAACAATGACATGACTGCCATTGCCGCCGTGGCCGACGGGGAAAAGGCCGCGGTCGGAATTGACAAATTGCTCTCCGGTAAAGAACACGCTTTCTGGAGGGTGGAAAGGGCCAGCACCACTTCCTTTAATCCCGATGCCGATCCCTCACCCAACGTAAGAAAGTCGCTTCCCCAGGTAAGCGTCAAAGAGAGAAAAAATAATTTTGGGCCCGTCGAAAAAAGCTGGAGCATTAAAGAAGGCAACGCTCAGTGCGACAGATGTTTGCGCTGTGACTTTGGCAAGTAATCAAGTAAGGAGGAGCAAAATGAAGATCACCATAGACAATAGAACATTTGAAGCGCGGGAAGGACAGACCGTTCTTCAGATAGCCAAGGAAAATGACATATATATACCCAGCCTTTGCTATCACCGCAAGACCGGTCAGGCGGGTAAATGCCGTGCCTGCGTGGTAGAAATAGACGGCATGAGGGGGCTTCAGACCTCATGCACGGTCGCGGTAAAGGATGGCATGAAGGTCACTACCAACACTCCAAAAGTTAGGGGCGCGCAAAAGCTGGTGATCGATCTTATGCTTTCCTCCGGCCATCATGATTGTCTGAGCTGTGAAAAGAACGGGAATTGTGAACTTCAGGATGCCGCCTATTTCCTGGGAATCGAAAAAGCTTCCTTCCAGCTTGCCGAAGAAAAACCAGCTGACATATCGTCCGAATTCATCATCCGGGACAAAGATAAATGTATAAAGTGCGGGCGCTGTATCGAGGGCTGTAATAATACCGTGGTGAACGAAGTCTTAGCTTTCGGAGATCGCAGCAGCGAGACCGAGGTGGTCTGCGATAATGATCTGGAAATGAAAGATTCGACCTGCGTCCAGTGCGGCGAATGCGTTCAGCTCTGCCCGGTAGGAGCGCTCATCGACAAAAAATCGGTAGGCACAGGCAGGCCCTGGGACCTGGAAAAAGTGAACACCACCTGCCCTTACTGCGGCGTGGGCTGTCAGCTTACCCTGCATGTTGACAGAAAACATAACAAGATCGTTAAAGTAACGGGAAGGGAAGTCGTACCCAACGACGGCATGCTTTGCGTCAAGGGCCGATATGGATTTGAATTCCCTTCCAGCGAGAACCGACTAAAGTATCCCATGATCAAAAAGAACGGCAAGCATGAAAGGGTCAGCTGGGAGGAGGCGCTCGACTATACGGCCAAACGCATCAAAGAAATTGTCGACCGTGACGGGCCTGACGTGTTCTCGGCCTTTGGGTCCGGCAGGATAACCAACGAGAACAACTACGCCATTATGAAATTCACTCGCGCGGTGGTCAAGACGAATAACGTCGATCACTGCGCGCGGACTTGACACGCGCCAACAGTCGCCGGTCTGGCGGCAGCATTCGGATCCGGAGCCATGACCAACTCCATTGGTGAGTTGCAGGACGCAAAGACCATCTTTGTGATCGGCTCCAATACCACAGAAGCCCATCCCGTTATCTCTTACTACATTAAGCGGGCGGTTAAAAAAGGCGCTACCCTGATCGTGAACGACCCGCGGCGCATCGACCTGGTAAACTGGGCCAGCCTGCACATACGACACAGGGTGGGGACCGATATCGCCTACCTTAACGGCATCATCAACGAAATATTCGCCCAGGGCTGGGAGGATAAAGAATTCCTGAAGAACAACACCGAAAACCCAGACCTGATACGCGAATCCGTAAAAGACTACACGCCTGAAAAGGCCAGCCAGATCTGCGGCGTACCGGCCAAGACCATTAAAAAGGTGGCCAAAATACTTGCCAAGAACGGTACGGCCAGCGTTTGCTACACGCTGGGCATTACCGAGCATATCTGCGGCACCGACAATGTTAAGACCATTGCCAACTTGCAGATGGTGTTGGGCAATATGGGAAAATACGCCGGAGGAGTAAACCCCCTGCGCGGACAGAACAATGTACAGGGGGCCTGTGATATGGGGGCCCTCCCCAACGTTTACCATTGCTATCAGGCAGTCGACAACCCACAGGTGGTGGAAAAGTTCGAGAAGGCCTGGGGAGTGAAAGGTCTTTCTAACAAGCCCGGCTACAAGATGCCGACAATGCTCAGAAAAGCTCTGGACGGCGGCACCAAGATACTTTATTGCGTGGGCGACAACACAGTACAGTCCGAACCCAACATGGCCCACACTATCAAAGAGCTTGAAGCTTTGGAATTCTTTGTGGCCTGCGATATCTTCCCAACCATAACCACACCTTACGCCCATGTAATATTCCCCGATACCGCCTGGGGCGAAGAGGACGGCACCTTCACCAATTCGGAGCGCAGGGTGCAACGGGTAAGGGCGGCCCTGAAAGCGCCCGGCGAAGCTCGTTCACACTGGTGGGTGATGCAGGAGCTGGCAAAACGGCTTGGTTATGACCTTGGCTTTACCTCGTCCGAAGCGGTGTGGGAAGACCTGAGAAAGACCGCCACCAGCTACGCGGGCATAACCTTCAACAGGATCGAAGAGGTAGGCCTGCAATGGCCATGCCCCACACTGGAACATCCGGGCACTGCCTTCCTGCACAAGGGCGGCAACTTCGCGCGCGGTAAGGGCCTGTTCTTTAAGACAAACTATGTCCAGCAGGCTGAACCGCCGGATAAGGAATACCCTCTTATTCTTTCAACGGGAAGAAGGCTGTGGCATTACCATACTGCCACGCAGACCAGGAACTCGATCGGGCTTGAGAACATCTTTCCCGAGGAGCTTCTTGAGATAAGTGAAGACGATGCCAAAAAGCTCGGCATCAAGTCGGGCGACCTGGTCAAGGCCAGCAGCCGCCGCGGAGAGATAACCTTAAAGGCCTGGGTCACAAGGCGATCTGCGCCGGGAGTTTGCTGGTGCTCTTTCCACTTCTACGAGGCGTGCGGTAACGCGCTCACCATCGATGCTTTTGACCCGGTTACCGAGACCGCGGAGTACAAGGCCTGCGCCATCAAGGTGGAAAAGGTAAAGGACGGGGACGGACTGCCGGAAGGCAAGGTGGAATGGAGGCAAGCGCGGCCATGATAGAAAACAATATTGCTGATATGATCGAAAAAGCAGTGACCGAGGCCGACGGCAAGCGCAAGCTTACCTGCGGCGACGCGCTAAAGATATCAAAAGAGCACGGAATAGAACTTAAGGCCATCGGCCAGTACTGTGATGAAAAAGGCATCAAGATAAGGCAATGTGAATTGGGATGTTTCTAAAAAAATCTATCAATAAGGGACTTATAGCTTTGGCTTTTTCAGTAGCCTGTTTCAGCACCGCTATTGGCGTTGGTGGTGGAACTATTATTGTTTCAAGCTTAATATCCATTTTCAAGTTTGACTTTAAAGAAGCCGCCAGCACATCCCTGGCAATGATAATCCCGATAACTTTTGTTGGGGCTGTAAGCTATTTCGTGTTTTTCAAACAGACCCCACCTGTTGACATTTACCTGGTGTTTATCCCTATGTGCCTTATGGGGACTATGATCAGCAGTTTATTGTTCGCAAGATATGAATTTTCATGGCTTAATCTTGCCTTTGCTTGTTTCTTGATCATTGCTGGATTAAGCATGTTAAAGATTGTAAACCTTCCCGGGATGGTTTACGGAAATTATTTTGAGTTCTTTGACGGCCATAAACTTACCTTTCTAATGATCTTTGGCGTTGCTGTGGGAATAATTGGCAAACTTTTGGGGGTGGGATGTGGCCTTGTGATTGTTCCTTTTTTCGTAATAGTCATGAAAATGGACATGCACGAAGCAATAAGGCTTTCTCTTACCACAATGTTTTTCTTGACCTCTACGGCCACAATAATCAATGCCAGAATTAAGTCGATCGATCTGGACACCCTAAAAACCATTATGATCCCGGCCCTGTTGGGCGCCCTGCTGGGAGCACAGATTTCTTCACGCGTCCCGGCCGGACAACTCAAATTCTTATTTGGTATAATATTATTGGGGATCGCATGCAAATTTATATTTGAGGAATTGAATGAGTATTTTGTCAATCTACGATCAACTTCGCAATGTCCTGAAAACTAAAGCTCGGGAAAATGATATTTCAAAAGAAAAGATTATCATCCGCTGTCGGGCGCTGTCTGCTTATGAAGCCATAGGAGATCCCGAGCATAAAGATTATCCTATCATAAAAGGCAAAGAAGTCATGGTTGAAGCCAGTTTCATGGGGGCAAAAGGCCAGGCCTTTACCGACCAGTTTGAAAACGCACGCTACTCGGTAGAAGATCTTCTCAACTTGGGACTTGGTTCTAACAGGCAACGAGCAAGTTTTATAGCCGGATTCAACGCCGTATTCAGACATCTGGGGCTTTGTGAAAAAACTATTCACTGCAAAGACAAGGAACCGGTAGATTGCGCCAATCATTTGCTTGAAATATTTAAACCAAAGAGCAAGGTTCTTTTAATAGGGCATCAACCCAGATTTTTGGAAAAACTTGCCTCAAAATATGATGTAAGGGTAATTGATATGGACCCTGATAATATTGGAAAATCGTTTTTCAATACAGAAATCGAAGCCGTGGAAAAAACCCTTGAAGCTATCAAATGGTGCGATCAAATGCTGGTGACGGGCTCAACCCTAGTTAACAATACCATCTCCAATTTCCTGGATCTAAACAAACCGGTGGTTTTCTATGGAGTAACTATCTCGGCCCCGGCAAAGATACTTGGCGTAAATACTTATTGTCATTGCGGGCACTAAATAATATTTTAACTGGAGGTAAACAAGATGGAAACCAACGAACTCAAAAAAATACTTGATCTGGGTGTTAAGCGCGAGATAAAGGCTTATGAATTCTACAGGGATGTTGCGGCCAAGATGAAGGATGACACCGTTGTCAAGGTCTTCAAACAGCTGGCGGGAGAAGAGCTCCAGCACAGGGAGACACTGGAAAAACTGGAGGCCTCGCCCACCACAGCGGTGCAGTTTGCCGCCCCGCCGGTAGACTACAAGCTGGCCGAACAAACCGAAGCGCCTGATCCTACTACCGACATGAAACCAGCCGACGCCATCGCGCTGGCCATGAAAAAGGAGCAGGAAGCAGTGGAGTTCTACCGCAAGCTTTCGGCGGGAACGGATAACGCCGAGGTCAAAGGTATCTTCGACAACCTGGCCAACATGGAACTGGGCCACAAGAACCGGCTGGAGAATGTTTTCGTAGATATAGGGTATCCGGAAGTTTTTTAGGGCTTATTTAACAGGTCATAATTCAGGCTGAAGATAAATTTTTTGCCGCTTCGTGTTTTTCGCAGGATATGTTTCTTGGCGAGGTCAAGAAGGTCTGATCTCGCGGTTTGATAAACGACCTTGAACAAGTCTTCGTACTTTTCGATAGAAACCTCTTTTTTACTCCAAAGCAAAAACCTCTTGATGAATTTATCCTGTCTGGGATTTAAAGCGATCCTCAATGCCTGTATCTTGTCCAAGAAGAATTCCCTGTTATATTGCTCGCTGATCTTGGTCCTGATCTCAAGAATGGCCTTTAAA
>JAHJBW010000192.1 GCA_018813405.1 Candidatus Margulisiibacteriota bacterium
AGGGGATAAACTCTAATTCCATGCTATAATTATACAACCATGCGAAATATAATCATACTGATTTTGCTCTCGCTTGTGCTGTTCACCCTCAACCTTGGGGCTTTTTCGCTGTGGCAGACCGACGAGGTCATCTATAGCAATTTGGCTAAAGAAATATTGCAATCCGGCGACTGGATCACCCTGCACCTGAACGGAGAACCGTGGTTTATCCACCCGCCGCTCTTTATGTGGCTTACTGCGGCAACCGGTGCGCTCTTTGGGCTCTCAAATTTTATGGCGCGGCTGTGGTGCGCTATCTTTGGTCTTATCGGGGTGCTCACCCTCTATCAGTTGGGCAAGCTATTCTATAATGAAAGGGTAGGGTTCTATTCAGGACTTATCCTGGCCACGACCTTCCAGTGGATCATGCAGGCCCGCCTGGCCATCTTTGACCCGCCGCTGGCCGCCCTTATGCTTTTGGCGGTATACTTTTTCTTTGTCGGCTACAAACTCAAAAAGCCGCGGGCCTACTGGTGGTTCTATGTCTTCCTGGGGCTGGCAGTGTTGATGAAAGGCCCCATAGGGATACTGTTGCCATTGCTCATTATAGGCTTCTATGCCCTTTTGACAGGAGAGCTGCTCAACATGTTCGTTGAATGCCATCCTATCGTTGGCATGATGGTCGCCTGCGCCATAGGTGGGTCATGGTACCTGATCGAATGGCTCATACACGGGCAGATATTTGTGGACAGGGTCATTGGCTATTATACCGTCAACCGTTTTCTGGGAGTGGTCGAGACCCACACAGGACCGGTCGTCTATTATGTGCCGGTCATCCTGATCGGTTTCTTGCCCTGGACGGCTTTTCTTTTCGAGGGCATCTATGATCTGTGGAAGGATAAAAAAGTCAGAGAGAACCTGTTCGTTTTCCTTTGGGTCTTCGTGGCCTTTCTTTTCTTCTCACTTGCCAGGACCAAGCTTCCCGGCTACATACTTTCTCTTTATCCTTTCCTGGCGCTTGCGGCGGGCAAGCTCCTTGATAAAAAAGAAAGGATCGACGTATCTTTCTATATCATGATCTTTATATCCCTCTTTTTGCTGGTGCTGGTATTTCCGCTCTCCAATCCGATGATCCTTAACGAACACGCGCGGTTGGGGCTGGCTCTGCTTCCCCTGGTGTTGATGATGGGGGTGGGGGGCCTGTTAGCCAGCGTGGTCTACTTTATCACCAAGCGCAAGGATTATCCCGTCTACATACTTGTTACCTCCATGGTGGTCTTTTTGCTCATCTTTGCCTATTACTCAACCCCAATAATTGAAGAGTTTAAAGCTGGCTGGGGATAATGCCTGAATATGAAGGATATTGTAGATCAGCTTAATGGCATTATAGACGAAGGTATTCGCCTGCGTGCCTCGGATATCCATATTGAACCGCGCGACAAGTTTGTGTCTATCCGTTATCGCGTGGATGGTACGCTTCAGTATGGCCCTCGCCTGGACAAAGACGCCCAGGCCCCGCTTGTCTCGCGCATCAAGGTAATGGTGGGGCTTGATATTGCCGAGTCCCGCCTGCCCCAGGATGGCAGAGGAAAGCATTCTGGCGTCGACCTGCGCATATCCACCATTCCCACGCTCTTCGGAGAGAAGATCGTCATTCGCCTGCTGGAATTTAACAGAACTCTCCTGCCTTTGAGCGAGCTGGGCATGACAGAGGGCCAACTCGATCATTATCGAAGGATGATAGCTTCACATTCCGGCATCATACTGGTGACTGGTCCCACAGGGTCGGGCAAAACAACAACTCTTTATGCCACGCTCAAAGAATTGAATTACAAGGAAAAAAATATCACTACCATCGAGGACCCTGTCGAATATCAGCTCTTTGGCATCAATCAGATACAGGTGAATTATAAGACCGGCCTTACCTTTGCCCGCGGCCTGCGTTCCATATTGCGCCAGGACCCGGACATTATACTGGTGGGCGAGATACGCGACCTGGAGACGGCGCAGATAGCCCTGCGGGCGGCCCTTACAGGGCACCTGGTCTTTTCAACCCTGCACACCAACGACGCGGAGTCCACCGTTACAAGGCTGGTTGAGATGGGAATAGAAGAATATCTGGTCAGCGCGACGCTGGTAGGCGTGGTGGCGCAGATGCTCCGTAAAAAGCCAGGCGGCGGCAGGACCGGTGTTTTTAGTCTTTTGAGCGGGCCGAAGGCATTATCTTCATGAACATTTTGGCCATGGAAATGATGCGCTCAAAAAGCCTGGGGACCGCGGTGTCTAAAGTGATCACCCTGCTACGGTGGCATTTTTTGCAGATAGCGTACTTGATCTTGTTGGGGTTGCAGGAGTCTTTCTTGTAAAATATACACTGTTTTTCCGGTGTATACTGGAAGGTAGTGATCTTTCTTTCTTTTATTTCGTCAAGGGCAACTGGCATCGTAGTTCCTCCTTAAGCAAAATTGGCAAAAAACATAAATCTAAATTATCTTACCTTTTTATAGCCGCTTTGTCTATCCACTTTATTATCGTGCGGAATTCTAAATAATTTCACTATAAATAAAGTGAAATTTATGCAAACATGTACGGATAAAAAATTAAGGTATATTAGATTTTAGAAAGGGGAAATCGCATATGAAAATATCAGTACCAGGGCAGGCCACAGTAAGAATTCGAGGGCAATGGAAGCCTTTAACAACAACCAGGGGAGAAGCCGATAGGATCAAAGCGCGGGGAATTAGATGCTTATCAAGGCTTTTTACCGCCGATCATTCTGTCGCGATCGAGGGCGGAATGATGATGAAAGGCCTTATGTCCACTCAAACCCTTAAAGTAGTGCTTTCCAGCATGCGGGCCACAGTTGAGGCGCAGCTGAGATATGCCAAAACTTTCCAGGGACCAGCGCTTACAAGAGAGATAAGAAAAGAAATAGAAATATGCGAGAGAAGACGCATGATTATTGAAGATGCGATCTGTTTCGCAGGAAGCTTGAAAAGTGAGATCGCTAAAGGTCTCAATCCTCGAGAACTAGCACTTCTGGTAGATTTTGTTGACAGCTTAGCTTTTCCGAAACCCTGGCAGGGGAATATCCGTTTGCCCGAGGTAGAAGAGCTTGGGACAGCCTATGAAAAAGGTGACATCATTTTACACCCAACGGGTGAGTTCATAGACGAAACATATGGCAGCAACTGTGTTTATGTTTCTTTTTCCGGAGTTCCGGGACAAAACTTTCTGGGCGAAGAGATCCTGCGCAATGACTTACTGGAAATAAGGCGCGACAGCGTGGCCGAGACATGCAGAGTGCCGGAGGTCGGCTTCAGGCTTGTTCTTTCCAGGGCCGCCGGATAGCTTGCTTTTTTATTTTATAAGTTTTATCCTTATAATGTGAAAGTCGTAAGAAGCTTGCTCTTCTATCTTTTTGTGGTCTTTAGTTTTCCTGTGGGAAGCGCCCTGACCTGCCTTGCCTCGCTGGCCGTAAAGCCCGCCAGCAAAGCCTTTCGTTTTGTCGCCAGCCGCTGGTCAAGACTGTTGGTACTGATAAGCGGCGTTAAGATCACTGTTAGCGGCAAAGAAAACGTCCCCCGCGGCGAAGCCGTGATCTTTGTCTCAAACCATCAGGGCGCGGCCGATATCCCCATCCTGCTGGCTTCGATCCCGGTCCTCTTTCGCTTTATCATCAAAAAAGAGCTGTTCAAAATACCGTTCTTTGGCTGGTACCTTAGAAAAGCCGACTACCTGTGCGTTGACCGCGGCGCGGCGGACAAGGCTCATAGCTTCATGAGCGAAGCCGTCAACCTTCTCAAGGCCGGACAAGATCTGCTGATCTTTCCCGAAGGCACGCGCAGCCGCGACGGTAAACTTGGCGAGTTCAAAAGGGGAAGTTTACTTTTGGCCTTCAAGGCCAAAGTAAAGATCGTTCCTGTGGCCGTTTCGGGCAGTTTTGACGTGTTCAAGGGCGGATCGCTGTTGGTGAACGCTGTTCCTGTCAGGGTGTCCATCGGCAAGCCTATTTCGCTGGAAAAATACGGAAGCAAGTTCGATAAGGCCTTAGAAGATGTGAGGTCAGCTATCGAGAGAATGCTTTAAAGCTTCGCTGATATTGGAAACAGCGGCGATCTTCAGTTTTGATCCCTTTATTTGTTTTAGGTTGCCCACAGGGATCATGGCTACTTCAAAGCCCAGCTTTTCGGCCTCGGCCATTCTTAATTCAATTTGATTGACCGCCCTTATTTCTCCGGCCAAACCGATCTCGCCGACCAGTAAGGTTTTCTCTTTTACCGGCTGGTTTTTGACGCAGGAGGCAATGGCCGCGGCCATGGGCAGGTCCGCCGCCGGCTCATCAACGCTAACCCCGCCGGCAACGTTGATGTAAATATCAGATGACGAAAGAGATATGCGGGCTCTGCGCTCAAGCACCGCGATTACCATGGCGGCGCGGTTGTAATCTACTCCCACCACCGCTCTTCTGGGAGCCACCAGTTTGCTTGGCGAGACCAGCGCCTGGATCTCCAGAAGAAGAGGACGCGTTCCTTCGAGCACGGCGGTTACCGCGGAACCGGAAACTCCCTGCGGACGCTCAGAAAGAAAAACTTCGGAAGGGTTGAGCACGGCTTGAAGCCCGTTCTCTTTCATTTCAAAAATGCCGACCTCTGAAATAGAGCCAAAACGGTTCTTGACACCCCTAAGCAAACGGTATTGCTTGTGCTGGTCGCCTTCAAAATAGAGTACCGCGTCTACAATGTGCTCCAGCAGGCGGGGGCCGGCGATATTCCCTTCTTTGGTAACATGACCCACGATAAATATCGGTATGTGAGTGGTCTTGGCTATCCTTACCAGATAAGCCGCGCACTCTCTGACCTGCGATACCGATCCGGCGGTACTGGTTATATCTTCGCGGAACATGGTTTGAATGGAATCTATGATGACCACGCCCGGTTTTACATTTTCAATGGCGGATTCAATGGCGAACAGATTGGTCTCGGGGAGCAGTTGAAGTGTCTTGGAGAGCGTTCCCAGCCGTTCCGCCCGCATCCTGATCTGTCTGGCCGATTCCTCGCCGGATACATAGAGCACCGGCATTTTAAGCGAGTTGGCGGTCTGCAGCATGAGGGTTGACTTGCCTATCCCGGGGTCTCCTCCTACCAGCACCACCGCTCCCGGCACAACCCCTCCACCCAGCACGCGGTCAAGCTCATCCAACCCCGTCGATATCCTCTCTTCACTACTAAAATCAATTTTATTTATTGGAGTTGGTTGTTGGGATTTGTTTTGAGTTTTAAATTTTGAGCTTTGAGTTTCCTGTGAAGCAGAGTATTTTTCTTCTGACAGTGTATTCCACTCTTCACAGGCAGGGCACTGTCCAGACCAGCGGGGAAAGTCCTGTCCGCACGATTGGCAAAAAAAGCGGGTCTCTAGTTTTGGCATATGCTACACCGCCGGAACGTCTTGCTTGTCGGCCTTGTCCTTGGCCGGTGTCCCCTGCGAGGATTTTGTCTTTTTAACTTTGAACACTATTTGGTCACCCTTCATGTCACCGTTTATTTCCATCCCAAACTTTATCTTGCCCCTCAAGACATCTTCGGAGAGCGGGTCTTCAATAAAATCCTCGATGGTCCGGCGAAGGGGGCGGGCGCCCATTTTGGGGTCGTAGCCCTTGTCTACCAGGAACTGTTTGGCGGCTTTGGTCAGGGAAAGTTTCATGCCCTTTTCGTCGAGCAGTTTGTTCAAGTCCACCATCATAATGTCCACTATCTTTAGGAGGTCTTCTTTTGAAAGCGCCGAAAAGACCACCTGTTCGTCTATGCGGTTCAAGAATTCCGGCTTGAACTTTTTCTTGAGCTCGTCAAGGACCTTTTCTTTCATGCGGCCGTAGCTGGCCTTCGCGTCGTTGTGGGTAATAAAGCCCATGCCTGTTTCTTTTTGTATATATTGGGCGCCGACGTTAGAGGTCATGATGATGACGGTGTTCTTAAAGTCCACCTTCCGGCCCTGGGCGTCGGTTATTTGCCCGTCATCAAGTATCTGCAAAAGAACGTTTAAAACATCCTGGTGCGCCTTTTCTATCTCGTCGAAGAGCACTACCGAATGGGGGCGCCTTCTAACCCTTTCGGTCAGCTGTCCGCCTTCGCCAAACCCAACGTATCCGGGTGGGGATCCCACCATCCTTGAGACCGTATGCGATTCCAGGTACTCGGACATGTCGATCCGCAATAGCGCGTCAACGTCGCCGAACATGAATTCGGCCAGCCGCTTTGCCAGCTCTGTTTTTCCCACTCCAGACGGCCCTAAAAAGATGAACGAGCCTATAGGGCGGCGGGGGTTCTTTAGGCCAGCCCTGGAGCGGCGAATTGACTTGGCAATTACCTTTACCGCCTCGTTCTGTCCGACCAGTCTTTTTTCGATATCATCTTCCATTTTGAGCAGGCGCTCTTTTTCTTCTGACGTGAGCCGGGTTACCGGAACCCCGGTCCAGGCCGCCACCACCTCGGCAATGATCTCGTCGTTGACCTGGGGCAGGTTTTCCTCCTTGACCTTTATTTGTTTGCTCATCTTTTCATATTTATCGCGAAGCTCTTCTTCCTGGTCGCGCAGCTGGGCGGCCCGTTCGAATTCCTGGCCGTCAACAGCCTGTTGTTTTACGTCCTTAATTTTTTCTATCTCTTTTGAAAGATCTATCAGCTCGGGCGGCAGTACCGATGATTTGAGCATTACCTTTGACGATGCCTCATCTATCAGGTCAATGGCCTTGTCAGGGAGCTTTCTGGAGGAAATGTAGCGCTCCGAGAGCCTGACTGCCTGGACCAGCGCTTCTTCGGTTATTTTGACCTTGTGGAAATCCTCGTATCGGCTGCGGATGCCTTTAAGTATTTCTATTGTATCGGCAACGGAAGGCTCTTCCACCATGACTGACTGGAACCTTCTTTCAAGCGCGGGGTCGGATTCGATCTTTTTCCTGTATTCATCGAGAGTGGTCGCGCCAACGCATTGTATCTCGCCGCGCGCCAGGGCAGGTTTTAATATGTTGGCCGCGTCCATGGCGCCTTCGGCCGCGCCAGCGCCTATCAGTGTGTGTATTTCGTCAATAAAAAGGATTATCTTCTGGGAGGATTTGTTGACCTCGTCCAGTACCTTCTTCAATCTTTCCTCGAACTCTCCGCGGTATCTTGTTCCTGCTATCAACAGGCCCATATCCAGGGTAACGACGCGGCTTGATAGAAGGGGGTGGGGGACGTCCCCGGTAATGATCCTTTGCGCCAGCCCTTCGACAATGGCGGTCTTTCCCACTCCGGCCTCTCCCAGCAGTACAGGATTGTTCTTCTTGCGGCGCGAAAGTATCTGTATGACCCGTTCTATCTCTTTGTTCCTGCCTATTACGGGGTCCAGCTTCTTTTCCCTGGAAAACCTGGTCAGGTCACGGCTGAACCCGTCGAGCACCGGTGTTTTGCCCCTCTGATAGGATTTGCGCGCCACCTGTACTGTCTCTCCTCCCATTATCTCAATGACCTTTTGTTTGGCATCGCCCGCGGAAATGCCAAGGTCGCCCATTACCTCCCCGGTAATTCCCGAATTGTCCTTTATTATTCCCAGGAAGAGATGTTCAACCCCCACATAGCTGTGGCCCAGGGTGCGCGCTTCTTCCCAGGCATATTCAATAACACGCTTTATCTGCGGGGTAAAAGGCAGTTCTTTGCCTTCGGTCTTGCTGCCTTCATCGTTAATAGCTTTTTCCAGCAGTTCTTTTGTTTCTTCTACGGAAGACCCAAAGCCCTCGATTGTTTTTATGACAATGGGTTCTTTTTCGTGCAGCATGCCGAGCATAAGATGTTCGGCCCCCACAAAGCCGCAGTCAAGGCGCTGGGCCTCTTCCTGTGCGGACATAATGGAGCGTATGGCTCGCTCGGTGAACCTTTCAAACATATAAAAAGTATAACAGATGGACCTGGCAGATACAAGATTTTAGCGCAATGGTGCGATATTAAGATGTAGGAAGGATAATGGATAAATATGGTAGAAGGAATTTGCAACAACAGCTCATTTATCAGCCGCTTCAGCTGGCAGGGAACTTCTCCCCCGCGTAATAAAACAAGAAAGGCTGTCATCGGCAATGAAATGGTGATCGTGAACGGGAACAACATCGATCTTGGCGCCGCGGAGAATGACGCCTGGTTTAGCCCGGGACTTACCCTTGATGACCCCAATGAAAGTCCGCCGGATTTTTTGGCTTCAATGTTCAGAAAGGGCTACGACCGCTATTACAAATCTTCCATCCGCTGAGGCAGGGTTATCAAAAAGGTCGTGCCCTTGCCGCGCTGGCTTCTTACCTTTATCGATCCTTTATTTTCTTCGATTATCCTCAGGGTAATCGGCAGTCCCATGCCGGTGCCGCGGTCCTTGGTGGTAAAGAAAGGATCAAAAAGCACCTTGAGATTTTCCGGCTCTATCCCTGCCCCGGTATCGGTCACCTCGATGAATACGACAGGGACAGGCTTGCGGGCCTCGTCTTCCTCTCCCCAGACAATTTCCCCTGATTCTGTCTGCTTGCCTTTCCCCATGCGGCCCAGCTTGACCACCTCTCCAACATCGGTCTTTACTATCAGTTCGCCTCCCTTGTCCATGGACTGGATGGCGTTGAGTATGATATTAAGCAATGCCTGTGAAAGCTGGGAGGCGTCGGCGGTGATGAGGGGAAGCTCCGCGAATTTTGTGGTGATGCGGACGTTGTGTTTTTTACATTCGCTCTCGTTCAGTATCAGGATCTCTTCAAGCAGGTTGTTGACATTGATCTTTGATATCTCGGCCTTTGCGGGGCGTCCGAACTTTAAAAGGCTTTCAGCGATCTTGTTGATCCTTTCTATCTCCATGGGGACAATGGATGCGAACTTCTCTCGGTATTCCGGATCTTCCCATTTTACCTGCAGAAGCTGAGAAAAGGTCCTTAATGATACCAGCGGATTCTTTATCTCATGGGCCATTCCAGCCGCCATGGTGCCCAGTGACGCGAGTTTTTCGGAAAGCACCAGGCGTTCCTGGCTTTCCCTGAGGTTCTGCGTCATTTTATTAAAGGCCAGGGCAAGCGAGCCTATCTCGTCGATAGATTCAGACTTGATCCGATAGTTAAGATCGCCGTTGGAAACGGCCTCGGTACCGCGCGTTAGCTTATGGATGGGCATTTCAATGCTTTCGGCGAAAAATATGCCGGCCAGCACAGTGATTATTATTCCGATTATCATGAACAATATAGAATTGCTTTCCAGTTGTCGCAGTTCGAAGTATGCATCTTCCAACGGCTCCTGGACAATTATCCCTCCCCCCGAGACAGGAAAATAAGCCCCGACCATGGGGTAGCCCAGCTCGTCTTTGAACTCTATGCGGCCAGATCTGTTATTGACCACCTCTTTGACGGGTTCAAGCATTGAAAGGTCTTCGCCCATTCTTACCGGGTCGGGATGCGCGATGATCCTGCCGCTTTTGTCGACCAGGTACACCATTCCAGACCTGCCCACTTTTTCGGTGACGACTATCTCTTTTAATGAGGACCAATCCTTTTGCGCTATCCCCCTGGCTATCTCATAGTAGGTGTTCAGTATGGATTTTGAGAGGGCGGACTTGCTCAGGGAAAGCGTGGCCAGTGTGGTGCCCTCGAAGAGGACAACGATCAAAAGGACAAAAATGAATATGAGCTTGAACAATATCCTGGTCCTAAAAAAGTTTAGAGGATTATTGGCCAGCGGGGAATCCGCGGGGATCACCTCCGACAGGGTCAGTCCAATAACGCCGCCAAGAGTGATGATCCAGGATGCCAGCATGAAGGCGCCCTGGCCGCTGGCAGTATAAAGGACAATGCAAAGATAGGCGACAACAAAAAGAAAAGCTGAACCGGCGCCGTAGAGGGAAAGCGACCTGCTTCTCTCCCTGCTCCTTGCGGCCCTTACAAGAAAGGCGAACGCCAGAATGAGCCACATAAGCACCCAGAGCGATTTGATGGGCGCCGGCAGGGAATAGCTGACGATCGGTTCAATGATGTCCTTGCGGTAGATCAGGTTAACGTCCGAGGCCAGCACCCGGAAAAAGAACAAGATATCTATCAAGGCCAGTGGGACCAAAAGCAGCAGCAGCTTCCTCTTATGCGCGAAATGCTCAATAATGAAAGCCGCGACAAAGAACGAACCTATTAACAAACTGATCGAAATGGTTTTATGAATGGTTATAAGGTCCGAAAGCTGGCTGCCAAGGTTGAAGAAAAATTGCGAAACAATAGTCAGAATGGTGTAGAGCGAAAAACAAAGAAGGGCCAGCGAAAGAAAAAGATCTTTCAATTGCTTTAGCCTGAAGTAGCGGACTAGAAAGGAAATGGTCCCGGTTATTAATACACCGGAGGCGAATATCTCGGTAAAGATCCCGGCAACGCTCAGAAGGCTCAGCATTCTATTGGGTTACCTCAATAGTAATTGTTCCTATGGCCTGACCGTCTGAAATGTTCGTGACCCTTAAGGGGATGTTCTTTTTGCCGCTGCTGATCTGTGCAGGGAGAACAAACTCAAAAACATAGATGCCGTCCTGTATTTTTTGCATCGGGAAGTATTCCCCGAGTCCAATTTGCGACAGGTTGACGGAGCAATCAGAAATGTCCCTTATGTTGCCGGGATTGTCGGCTTTTAGCGTGAGAATGACGGTTGACCCTGGATTGTATTTGCTCTTGTCCGCATAGGCCTGGAGGATCAACGGGGTGTTTGCCACCTGGATGTTGGTCTTGGTTTTCGTAAGCCAGCCGCGGCGGTTTGAGACCGTTACAGGTATCTCTTTATCGCCTTCCGCTATTCTGGGATTGACGTTGGCCTGCAGGGTATAAACGCCATCGCCGGCCTTAATGTCCCCATAGAGCCCGTTATCGACCAGCGCCATATTGCGGAACTTCCCAATCCCTGTCAAATTGGCCCTGACGCCTCGAATATTGACCAGTCCGCCCGGATCGTCCACCGAGGCCGTCACCTCCAATACAGTCCGGCCATCCGGCGGGACTTGTTTTGGCGCCGCGTGGACATAATTAATAATGGGCACCAGCTTGACCCGATTTACCTTGGTGGTGTCGTATCCCACCGTCCAGCTGAGGAAGTCCTCGATCCTGCCTTTTACCACTTCGGTGGCTGTAATGTTTTCCAGGGCGCTTTCTTTTGTCAAAAGCTTTTCCTCGGCCCGGGGCGCCTGTGACAGAACCCCAGCCAGCAACAAAAGTATAAAAATTTTCTTTGTTAACTTCATATTCAATTAGCTACCCTTAACGGATCACGTTAAATTTTTTGAAAATCAGCTTTCCTTCTTCTTCGGAAACGGGATGATCGGGCCTGAAAGTCCCGTCGCTGTATCCCTGGATAATTCCCGCGTCAACCGCCGCCTTGATCATGGGAGAAAGCGGATGATTTGCGGGGACATCGCTAAACATTTGTTTTTTTACTTCTGTCAGGGGCATGTTGGCCGCTTTTACCATCCATGCCACCAGCTCTCCCCTGGTCACGGGCGCCTGCAGGGTGAATTCCTGGCCGGGAGCTACATCGACCACCCCCATGGTCACCAGTGCTTCCACTCTTTCCCTTCGGACCCTGAAATCCTCAAGGTCTTTCTTTATCTTTTGTTGTTCCGACTTGGTCTTAGCGCCGTAGAGGTTGAACTTGATGGCCTCTTCTTCGGATAGCTTTACCTTGGCACTCCTGTAAACTTTTCTTCCGGAAGAGAGCTTGCCCCCCTCATAATATGAGTCTATCACAATAAAGTTCTTGCCAAGATTAAGCATGACCATGGCTGAAAAGTCGTTGTCGTCATCAACATACACCCTTTGGTCGTTTATGAAAACATCGACCCCGGGCTTGGCCTTTCCCTTGACCCATATCCTGTCCTCATAGGTGTTTAAGTTGTCGATCGGTTCAATAAGGGTTATGGGGTCGGAAATGCTTATGGGAGGATATTCTGTAGGCACTTCTTTCTTTTCAAACACCCATTCTTTGGGGAAATAGTGGATGGAGAAATAAATCCCGTTCTCTTCTTTCAATGGTTCTGTCCAGGAGCCAATGTCCAGGCCCCATCCTTCGGCCCTGAAGCCCGCGCCGTATGATAGGTTGCCAACCGCTGAGTGGTCTTTCATCTTTTGTCCATAGCCGGCCCTTAAGAAAAATGTCCTGTTGAATGCCCATTCCAGCCCCAGCGAGAACAGCCCGGGGTAGGAATTGGACACGCTATAATCCGACGTTGCCAGCAGTTCAAATTTTTCTGA
>JAHJBW010000193.1 GCA_018813405.1 Candidatus Margulisiibacteriota bacterium
ATTTTTTACCTCCTTGGGACAGGTTTGAAACCTGTCCTTACTTTCCTTTTGAGACTATCACCATGGACGGGCGAATCACCCTGTCATGGAGTTTGTAACCTTTTTGCGCGACTTCAAGTATGGTCCCTTCTGGTCTGTCAGATGCCTTTTGCATCATAGCCTCGTGGACATTGGCGTCATAGGGCTGGTCTTTGGCCAATATTTCGGTCACGCCAAACTTTTTCAGCGTGTCTTCCATAAGCTTTTTGGTGAGGGCCAGTCCTTTGATAACGTCTTCCGCGATGCCTGCCCTGTCCGCCGCTTCCAGGGCGCGGTCAAAATTGTCCATTACCGGCAAGAGTTCTGTGATGAGCCTCTCGTTGCCGAACTGGAGCAAAGTGTCTTTCTCAAGGGCCATGCGCTTTTTGTAGTTGTCAAAATCGGCCAGGGTCCTTAAATGTTTGTTCTTTTCCTCTTTTATTTGTTCGTTTAGAACGTCGATCTTGTTCTTGCTTTCTTCGGGCGGTAATTCTTTTAGAACTTCTTTGGGCAAATCCTTTTCTATCCCTTTTTCCTTATGCCTTTCCATTAAAATTCCTCCAGCATATTGTCTATTTCGTCCGAGATATAGCTCAGTACGGAGCTTACGCGGCTATAGTTCATGCGGGTAGGGCCGATAATGCCAAAAGCGCCCCGTTCGTTGTCGCGAAAGTTGTATTGTGCCACGATCACGCTCAATTCCTGCAGGTTGTCCAGCTTATTCTCGTGCCCGATCCTGATATCAAGGGCTTTTTGTTTGAGATATTCTTCCATTACCTCGGACAGCATGTCTTCGTGTTCAAGGGTTTCAAGCATCTGGCGCGCTTGCTCGATGTTCTTGAACTCGGGCTGTTTAAGCATGTTTGACATGCCGGCAGAATAAACTTGCTTTTGCTTTCCGAACCTGACAAAGACTGTGACATAGTTGAGCATGGACGAAAGCACTCTGGCAACGCCCTTAAAGACGTCTTCCAGGCCATGGCCTATCTTTCTTATTCCGGTCTTGACCAGCGATATTTCTTTGCCGGAAACAGTTTTGGTCTCCATTATATGGTCCACATAATACCGGTAGCCCAGATCGGTAGGTATCCTGCCGGCAGAAGTGTGGGGATGGGTTATGAACCCAAGCCGTTCCAGGTCCGCCAGTTCGTTGCGCACGGTGGCGGGAGAGCTTTGCTTGATATAGTGTTTGGATATGGTAAAAGAGCCGACAGGTACGGCCGTGTCGATGTAGTCGGCTATCACCGCTTCCAGTATCTGCTTTTTTCTGTCTGACAGCTCGAATACCAGCATTAGCACTCTTGCTCCTTGAGTGCTAATTGTAACAAATATCCAGAAACAAGTCAATAATTCGGAAAGAGGATGTGTTATAATTTTATTATGTTCTGGAAGTGGAAAAAAGGGGAGCAACTCTATTACGAGGATATTTTTAGGAAACTTCAGGATAAAAATATCCGGTATCTGGTTATTGGAGGAGTGGCGGTAAACCTTTACAGCATCCAAAGGGCGACCGGGGATATGGACCTTATGCTGGCTATGGATAAGGAAAATGTTCTTAAATTTGCTGAAGCAATGAATGAACTTGGGCTCAAGCCGAAAGTCCCCGTTAGGGCAGAAGATCTGGCTGATCCAGAAAACGTGAAACAATGGAAAAAAGAAAAGAACATGATCGTTTTTTCTTTTATCCATCCGGACAACCCTTATATTTTGATCGATATCATGACCACAAATCCTCTGGATTTTGAGGAAGCGTATAAGAAAAGGATCGTTAAGTCTGCCTGGGGGATAGATATTTCGGTGGTCTCTAAAGAAGACCTGATCAAGCTCAAGGAGATCGCCGGCAGAGCGCAGGATATGTCGGATATCGAAGCGTTAAAAAAATTTGGTGATTAGATATGAAGAAAAACAAAAAAGGATTTAGTTATGTGTATTCTCAAGAGAAGCATGACGAATACAAGAAGCTTTCTACCGAACAAAAACTGGAATGGATAGAAAAAATGAATCGCTTTTTGTATAATTTCATGTCGCCCCAAGATCGGACAAACTGCGAAAAACTCCGCGCAGGGGAAATTTAGCCCTCACACAAACTTCTCAAACACCAGATTAGCCAGAAATAATCCTTTTCGTGTCAGCTTATAATTGCCATTCTCTTCAGCAAGCAATCCGTCTTTTCTTAATTCCGCGACTTCTTTTTCATAGCCCGCGAATTTTTCTGTTGGCAAGCCTTCGAGCATCCTGAGCCCCAAAAACAGGGTGTTCTTTCCTTCCTTGTCCTCGTTCGATTTCGCGCCGTCCCCGATGCCGATCCAATTGCCGTTCTTCCAGTAATTAACGTTGTGCTTGCACCGGAAGCCGGGCCTGGCGAAGTTGGATATCTCATAGTGCTCATATCCATTTGCCGTTAGCGTATCGATAATATATTCGTACATGTCGGCGGAAAGGTCCTCGTCCTCTGGGCGGGTTGAAACCCGCCTGTACAGTGGAGTTCCCTTTTCGATCTGTAAGCTGTAGGTGGAAAGATGTTCGGGTGTTAATGATAGGGCTTCTTTAATATCGAATCTCACTTCGTCCAGGGTCTGGCAGGGCAGGGCGTAGATCAGATCCAAATTAATGTTGTCGAATCCGGCTGAACGCGCATCCCTGACAGCCTGATAAATCTCTTTCGAGCTGTGTATCCTTTCCAGCATTTTGAGATGTTTATCGTTGAAGGTCTGCGCTCCAAGCGAGAGGCGGTTGATGCCCAGCTTTCTTAATTCTGCCAGATATTCTTTGTTCACGGTGCCGGGGTTGGCTTCGATGGATATCTCGGGAGACGCAATGCATTGCGTCTTTACGGGATCAAGGATCCTTTTTAGATGATCGATTGATAGAAGCGTGGGGGTGCCGCCGCCGATGTAGATGGATCGCAGGGCCGCGACATGTCGCGGCCGTACCATATTTTCAATATCGGCGGCGAGGCGATCCACATAATCATCTATCTGGTCCTCTCTCCCCGAGAAGGAGTGGAAGTCACAGTAGCCGCATTACTTTTTGCAGAAGGGGATGTGGATATAAAATGACATAGGACGTAGGACATCGGACATAGGACTACTCCATCTTCAACACGGCCATAAAGGCCTCTTGAGGGACATCCACCGTTCCGATGCGCTTCATGCGCTTTTTGCCGGCCTTTTGTTTTTCCAATAGCTTGCGCTTGCGCGTAATGTCTCCGCCATAACACTTTGCCAGTACGTCCTTGCGCTTGGCGGGCTTGGTCTCTCGGGCGATTACCTTGCTGCCAATGGATGCCTGGATAGGGACCGTAAACTGGTGGCGCGGGATAACTTCCTTTAACTTCTTAACCAGTGACCTGCCGCGATGATAGGCCTTGTCACGATGCACTATCACCGAAAGCGCGTCAACCGCATCGTTGTTCAGCAGTATGTCCATTTTTACAAGGTCGGACGCGCGATAACCGATGATCTCATAGTCCATCGAAGCATAACCCCTTGAAACCGATTTTAGCTGGTCGTGATATTCCGAGATGACCTCGGCCAGCGGCATATCATAAGTCAGCATCACGCGGGTAGGATCAAGATACTCCATGCCCTTGAAATCGCCGCGTTTGTCCTGTGATATTTCCATGATCTTTCCCACATATTCGCTGGGGGAAAAGATGGTCAGCTTGATATAGGGCTCTTCTATGCTGGCCATTCTTGACGGGTCGGGATAGTTTTGCGGATTGTCAATGAACTTTTCCGTGCCGCCCATAAGATTTACCTTGTAGATAACGTTGGGGGCGGTGGCCACCAGGTCAATATTATATTCTCTTTCAAGCCTTTCCTGCACGATCTCAAGATGCAAAAGTCCCAGAAATCCGCAGCGAAACCCAAAGCCCAGCGCGACTGAACTTTCCGTTTCAAAAAATAGCGCCGCGTCGTTTAACTGAAGTTTCTCGAGCGCGTCCTTTAGATGTTCGAAATCGCCGGGGTTGATGGGATAGAAGCCGCAGTAGACCATGGGCTTGATGGGTTTGTAGCCGGGCAGGGCCACCCTGGCAGGGTGCTCCGAGTCGGTCACGGTGTCTCCAACCCTGCATTCCCTAACATTTTTGACGCCCGAAATAAGATAACCCACTTCTCCGGCCGTGAGGTCGTTTTTCGGATGCAATCCCAGCTTGAGCGTGCCGATCTCCAGGATCTCATATTCGGTGCTGGATCCCATCATCACGATATGGCCTCCGGCTTTCAGGGTGCCGTTCATAACGCGGATATAGGCTATTACACCTCGATAAACATCGTAATGTGAGTCAAATATCAACGCTTGCAGGGGTTGATTCTCGTCTCCCTTTGGGGGAGGTATCTTTTCGATAATGGCATGCAGGATATCCTGTATGCCTGTGCCTTCTTTCGCGCTGGCCAGGATAACATCTTCTTTTTCAATGCCGAAAACATTCTTCAATTCTACCAGTATCTTTTCCGGGTCCGACGCGGGAAGATCTATCTTGTTGACTACCGGAATAATGGTAAGGTCATTGCCCATGGCCAGATAAGCGTTAGCCAGGGTCTGTGCCTCAATACCCTGGGTGGCGTCAATGAGCAGAAGGGCGCCTTCACAGGCGGCCAGGGAACGCGACACCTCGTAGCTGAAATCGACATGGCCTGGCGTGTCGATCAGGTTAAGAATATATCCTTTATATTCCATTCTTACGGCCTGCGCCTTAATGGTAATGCCGCGCTCGCGCTCCAGGTCCATGGTGTCGAGCACCTGGTCCTTCATCTGCCGTTTGTCCACGGTAAGGGTTTCTTCTATCAGCCTGTCAGCCAGAGTAGATTTGCCGTGGTCTATGTGGGCGATAATGGAAAAGTTGCGGATCTTTGAAATGTCCATACATAATTATTTTACCATAATTTTGGGTCTGACGTCCTGTGGACAGTCCGGGGTGATTGACAATAGTCTCTGGCGGCGATTATAATTAACCAAATGCGGAAATACCTCGTATTATTATTTGTGGTCTTTCTGGCCATGCCTGTGTTTGCCATAAGCGCGGATATTTCCGAGGTAGGCATTGGCGCCAGACCTTTGTCTCTTGGCAGTGCCTATACCGCTCTGTCCGACGACGGTTCAGCGCTATTTACCAATCCCGCCGGAATATCAAATAAGGCCGGCATGCAGCTTATTTCCATGGCGGGCCAGCTGTTGGAAGATGTCAACTATGTAATGTTCGGCATTAGCAATCCTTCGCCTATTGGCGATCTGGGAATTTGCTATATCAATGCTTCAACCGGCAGTATTCCGCTTACCACCCTTACCAGGACAGTGACGCAGGATGTTGTAACGCAAACCGGGTCCACGGATTATTATTCAAACATCATCGGGCTTGTCTATGCCCGGCAGTTATACAGCAACGTTTCTATTGGCGGCAACCTGAAGTTCTTTTCACAGGGTTTTTCTAACACCTCTGGCGATATGTCGGGGGCGGTAGGTACGGGAATGGACCTGGACCTGGGCCTAAAATGGAACCCGGCGAAAGGCATCAAGTTAGGTCTTATGGCGCAAAACATTTTGCCTGCCACAATGGGCGGCAAGTTCATCTGGGTCAAGAACAACATTGAAGAAGGTATTCCCGCGGTGCTGATGCTGGGGTCAAGCCTAAAATTATGGGGCAGGGAAGAGGCTTTTATGGAAAGGGACCAGGAGCTTAACCTGACCATTGACAGCGAAATGAGGCCAGTGCAATTGCGGCCAGGACTCTGGCACATAGGCGTCGAGTGGTGGCCTGTCTCTTCTTTTGCCCTGCGCCTGGGACTTGACCAGGCCGCGCGGGCGACAGAGACCGGTGTGGGGGTTGACAGCAATCTCACCGGAGGTATTGGACTTCGGTTCAACAGCTTTACCTTTGATTATGCCTATCACCAGTACGGCGACCTCATGGAAAACAATACCCACTTCTTTTCGTTTGGCTATGTCGGAAGTGAAAAGTTGAAAGTTGATGTTCCCTTTATGTCAAAGGGTGAAAAATCGCCTGCCGCTCCCGCGCTCATAAAACCCCGGCCGGTATTGATGACCTTTGATGACGTACCCGAGGGATTCTGGGCAAAAGAACCCATTGAATATCTTGCCACGCTCGGGACAATGACAGGATATCCCGATGGAACCTTCCATCCCGAGAACGCCCTGACCAGGGCGGAAATGGCTGCCCTGCTGGTAAAGGCGAAAGGCTTTGAGGTTGTTCCTGTTGACTCGGCTTTATTCACTGACCTTCCTGTTTCGCACTGGGCGGCGTCCTATGTAAACATTGCGGTACAGCGCGGTTATGTAAAAGGCTATCCCGACAATACCTTTAAGCCCGCAAAAGAAATGACCCGCGCGGAAGCGGTGGCGGTCATTAGCCGCTTCGCGGGATTGTCGGAATATTCTACAATCAGCTCAAAGCCTTTTCCAGATGTTTCAACCGATTTTTGGGCGGCAAAGATCATAACTTCCGCCAAAATAGCGGGATTGCTTGAATACCTGTCCGGCAAGGAATTTGAGCAGGACGCTCCTCTGACCCGCGCCGAGGCCGCGGAAATACTTTCCAAAACCAAGTTCGCCAAGGAAAAGATAAAGGGGCTTATTGAGGCGGAGTAGGAGCGGAGGGAGGAGAGATTTTCTCCTTCGCCCCGACCTTATCGGGGCTTCGGAGAATAAACTCACTTCCCAAGAAATCTCTTTCTTGAAAAAGCAATCCCTGAACCAGACTTTAGATATCTTTCAAATTGTTCTGCCAGTATCTTACTTTCAAAACCTGCAAACCAAACGACTTTCCATGGGCCTTTATTCTTTGTGTAACCACTTATATTTTCGTTGTGCTGTCTTAATCTGTTGTCTAAATCAGAAGTAAATCCAGTATAAATCTTGCCATTATCCTTATTTTGAATAATATAAACAAAATAATGCTTAGTGTTAATCATAAAGAATCTTACTTGTCCAGTTCTCCGAAGCCCCGAGCGTAGCGAGGGGCGTAGGAGAACGGAGGAGGAGAGATTTTCTCCTTCGCCCCGACCTTATCGGGGCTTCGGAGAATAAACTCACTTTCCCAAAAATCTTTTCCTTGAAAAAGCAATTCCAGAACCAGATTTCAAATATCTTTCAAACCTTTCCGCCAGAACCCTTTCTTCAAATCCTGCGAACCAAACAATCTTCCAAGGGCCCTTATTCTTTGTGTACCCACCTGTATTTTCGTTGTGCTGTCTTAATCTGTTGTCTAAATCAGAAGTAAATCCAGTATAAATCTTGCCATTATCCTTATTTTG
>JAHJBW010000194.1 GCA_018813405.1 Candidatus Margulisiibacteriota bacterium
AACCGCGCAAATAGAAAACGGCGCGCCTTTTGATGTCTTCCTTTCAGCGGACATGAAATATCCCAACAACCTTTTCAAGAGCGGGTCAGCCGTCACCAAGCCAAAACCCTACGCCTACGGAGTGCTTGTGCTCTGGACATTTAACGAAATTGACCTCTCTAAAGGGATAGACACCATCAAAGGAAAAAGCATCAAGAAGATCGCCCTGGCCGATCCCAAGACAGCGCCTTATGGCGAACAAACAATAAAAGCCTTGGCGCACCTTGGCCTGTATGATGAGCTCAAAGATAAATTGGTATATGGGGAAAGCCTTCCCCAGGTAAACCAGTTCCTGGAAACAAAAGCGGCGGATATCGGCTTTACCGCCAAATCGGTCGTCCTGGCGCCAAAGGTAAAGGGAAAAGGCAAATGGATCGAGGTCGACCCGGATTCGTACCTGCCCATCGCCCAGGGAGCCGTCATTTTGAAACGCGCCAAGAACAATGAACTGGCAAAAGCTTTCTACGATTTCATCTTTTCTGAAAAAGCGCGGGAAATATTCAGCAAGTATGGTTATAAGCTTCCATGAACAAACTTGAAGGAAAAATAGTAAATATCGAGTCGTCGCCGGAAATGTCTATCGTACAAGTCGACGTTTCAGGAGATGTCTTTACTTCGATAGTGTTGGAAACACCGGAGACCGCGCCCTATTTAAAGCTCGGCGCCGGGATAACCGTCCTTTTCAAGGAAACCGAAGTTTCGCTGGCGACCAACCTGTCAGGGAACATCAGCCTGCGCAACCGATTCAAGTCCCCGGTCAAAAAGATCGAAAAGCACGGCTTACTAGCAACTGTAACCCTTGATTACAAGGGAAAGGATATTGTTTCAATAATTACCAGCAAGTCGGTCGACCGGCTGGGGCTTAAAGAGGGCGAAAGCGCGGAGTGGCTGATCAAGACCAACGAGGTATCATTATGGCATACGACCTGACACCGCTATTTCTAACCCTTAAACTGGCAACGATGACTACGCTTGTCCTTTTGGTCGTCGGCATCCCTTTATCTTACTGGCTCGGGTTCAGCAGCAGCAGGTGGAAATATTTTATCGAAGCGCTGGTCAGTATGCCGCTGGTATTGCCTCCCACTGTTATCGGTTTTTACCTGCTGGTCGCTTTGGGCCCAAGGTCGCCGCTGGGCGGATGGATCGAACAGGTCTTTGACATCCGGCTGGTCTTTTCGTTCACCGGCCTGGTGATCGGCTCGGTGCTTTTCAGCCTGCCGTTTATGGTAAACCCGGTGAAGGCGGGTTTCCAGAACATACCGCAGGCCATGGTTGATGCCTGCGACACACTGGGCAAATCAAGGCTGGTTTCGCTTTTCAAGGTATTCCTGCCAAACATCAGGCCCTCGTTATTGACCGGGATCGTGATGAGCTTCGCGCATACGGTCGGGGAATTCGGCGTGGTCCTGATGATCGGGGGCAATATTCCCAACCAAACACAGGTGGCTTCTATCGCCATTTTTACGGAAGTCGAGGCCTTGAATTACGGCGCCGCTAACTTTTATTCCCTGGTCATGTTCGCCGTCTCTTTCATTATACTATTCGCTCTCTACTGGGCTAACCGTAATTCCGCGAGGTCGTTCTTATGATAAAGCTCAAAGCCAGGAAAAAGCTCATGACAGCCAATGGTCTGCTGGATTTTGATGTTGATCTTAACATCGAGCCGGGCGAGTTCGTAACGCTCTTTGGCAGGTCCGGCTGCGGCAAGACCACTATTTTGCGGATGCTTGCAGGGTTGACCCCGCCTGATGAGGGTTTTATTTCCGTAAACGGCAGGGTGTGGTTTGACAGCAGTGGGAAGATAAACCTTGCCGCCCGGAAAAGGGCGGTCGGGTTTGTTTTCCAGGAGCACAGCTTGTTCCCCAACATGACAGTGAGGCAAAACCTGGAATTCGCGCTTGAGGACAAGAAGGATGAGAGCCGTGTTGATGAACTTTTGGAGATGGCGCATATAACGGAGCTTGCGGACAGGAGGCCGGGACAGCTTTCGGGCGGGCAAAGGCAGAGGGCGGCGCTTATCAGGGCCTTGCTTCGCAAGGCGGAGGTATATCTTTTGGACGAGCCGCTGGCGTCTTTGGACCAAAAGATGCGGCTCAAACTGCAGGACGAGATAATCCGGCTTTACAGGGACAACGGGGTTTCGACTGTTTTTGTGAGCCACGACCTGGCGGAGGTTTATAAGATGACGGGCAGGGTTTGTGTTATCGAGGACGGCAAGATCATAAAGAATGGAACTCCAGCAGAAATATTCACTGATGGGAGGTTAAGCGGCAAGTTCAATTTTCCGGGCGAGATTGTTGAGATAAAAAAGGACCAGGGCGCCAATATTTTGACAGTGCTTGTCGGCAATAACCCAGTTAAAGTCGTCGCTTTAGATGAAGAAATAAAAGGCCTGTCAATCGGCTCCAAGATCATCGTCGCCTC
>JAHJBW010000195.1 GCA_018813405.1 Candidatus Margulisiibacteriota bacterium
GACATGGACGCCGCTCTTACTAATATATACCGCTGGCCGAATATCTCAATGGTCCCTTTATCAGGAGATTCCTTCTTTTTGCTGAAATACTTTAAAACATAATCCTGGGCCTTTTTAAAGATGGGCTCAAACTGAGGGGGTACTTTAACGGTTTTCAATGACATTTCATTGCTCCTCTCTGGCTAGAGCAATTATGCCTAAAATTCGGGGGAATTACAAATGAGTTTTTTTACCTCGACCCGCGCCCTACCCAGCTCATTGAGCCCTCTTTCAACGACATCAAGATTGCCAGCATCTTCTCCAAGGCCAATGACCCCCTCCCTGCATGCCAGTCCCAGCCTGCGGCAAATGTTTTGGGTTAATATGTCAGAGTTCTCTCTGTTCATGATGCGAAAGTCTTCAGCCTGGAATATCCTGCGCGAAGTAAATGCCGCCATAGCAAAAAGAAATGTCCCCAGTCCCTCGGCTCTTCTGTTGAAATCAACCATCAAGCCCGGAGGCATTTTTTCTTCAACCCTCAAGCCATTAAGCCTTTGTACGTGGTCCAGATGATGCGCGGCGACAAAATCCTCAAAGCTGTGCCCGACAACGGGGCCAAAAAAAAGATTGTCGTCCAGTCTCCATCGCAAAAATGTGGAGCAGTTTATTCGCGCTTCCTTCCTCTCCACGTCGTAGTGAAGGGTCGGCTCTATCACGCAATAGAGGAAAGCCAGGACTTTGGAAATTGCCGCCGTGATCCTCGGCTGGAACAGCCTGAACACAACAGGGAATCCGCAGTATTTATCCAAAATATTATGCTGCAATTTACCTACAGACATCTGCAGAAGCAAACTTCTTCTCCGAACATCCTCGACCCCAGTCACTCCCTTGGAAAAAAGGCATGGAAGATCCAGCCGCCTGTTGTTATAAATGCTTCTGACCTTCCGTTGTTCCTGAAACCGGAAAAGGTTGCCCTCTTCAACTACACCGTGAGTAACCAAAGAAAACATGACAACTTTCCTCCTGCTATTATGTCTTGATGAAATATTATCAGCTGGAAAACCTGAAAATTTCAGCGAATTTAAAACAACCCCATCTGTTTATCCCGAGTGCCTCGACTTCGCTCGGCATCAATGGGCCAAACCTTCACCTTCCCGTACTCCCCGTCATACCCTGGTGAAATGAAGATATCGCCCCTGCGCATCCTGTCAATGCCTTCGGCAACCCGAACATATAGAGGATCATCATTTTGTGGAGACGCAATGCCTTGCGTCTCTAAATCCAATAAGATCTTAAATTCCGGCCCTAATTCCTTGATCATCTTGAAATAAGCGGATTGTACTTTTTTGGAATACGGGCCGGCACCCAAAACTTCTGAAATGATCTCGGGCAACGGCACAATGCTTTTAAATGGGATGGCATTTTTAGGCACAACACCCTCTTCCCTGTCCGCCAGATAGTCCACCCTGTGCATAACCCCCACCGTTACCGGCTTCAAGCAAACAGGACAGGCAAGCGCGTGCTTTTTGGTTTCTTTCGGTGACAGACAAACCTTGCACTTGCGATGTCCATCATAGTGATACTTCCCCTCTTCAGGAAAGAACTCAATGGTATAGAGGATCTTTTTCTTGTCCTTGTGCTTGATGGCCTCGGTGATATCCTTATAGGTCATCTCGCAATCAAAGACAGTGGCCTCCCTGCCCAGTTTCGGTGGAGAGTGCGCGTCGGAATTAGAGATGAGGGTTATCCTATCGAGAGACTTGAGCCGCCAGTTCATGGCCGGGTCAGAAGACATGCCCGTTTCAATGGCGTATATCTGGCTGGCGTATTTCCCAAAGGCCGCTTCTAATGAATCAAAGCCCGAGTTCGAGCCAAACACGGCAAAGTGCGGTGTCCAGGCATGGCAGGGAATAAGCATGCAGTCAGAGGAAGCCTCCATCACAAGCTCGAACAGATGGACGACCGAAATGCCAAAGATGGGCCTGCCGTCATAATCCAGCCGGCCAAGCTTAATAAGCTCACTGTTTATCTTGTCGACCACTGAAAAGGATGGTGCAAGGATAAGACTGTGCACCTTCCGCGTTTTGCCATCCTGCGAATAAATACAGCTGATCTCGGTGGAAAGGATGTACCTGGGTTTTCGTAAAGACGCAATGCTTTGCGTCTTTATCCCTCTGAGCTCAAGCAAGCCCCTGCCGTCCTCCACCAACTTCCCCTTTAACTCCTCCAACCAGGCGGGATGGGTAAAGTCAGCCGTTCCAATAAGGTCAATCCCCTTGATACCCGCCCACTTAGAGATATTCTCAATATCCATGTCCTTGGACGTGGCGCGGGAATACTTGCTGTGGATGTGGAAGTCTGCGATGAATTTCATGCTTTAAGGATTATACCATTAACAAGCTGGTCTATTCGTCGTCATCGTCGTCAGTAATGCCCATTGCCGCCTTCAAAGTCTCAAGATAGGCCAGATCCTCCGGAGAAATGGTTTCCGGCTGGTCAAAAGGGGAAAAATCCCCTATCACCTCAATGCTCCGCGGATCAATACCAAAGTTCAGCTCCAGCGCCATTGCGCTGATGTTGTCCTGCGAGACAGCTCCCCCGCAAAAAAGCTTTATTTGCAAGGGATCTACCAGGTTGCCGTAATGTTCTATAAGGTATCCCTGTCGGTCAATATTTTCAGGAATTTCATGACAAAGTGATTTCAGGCCCTGAAAACCTATTTTCTGCGCGGCAGAATCCAAGACACCAAAAAAGCCGTTCCTCATCGCGCCTGTCAAGGCATTATCAACTATGGTCAAAGCTATTTGTTCCGGGGTAAGCGCTTCTTTCGCTGTATTGACAAGGTAGTCTTCTCCAGTGCTAACCCCATCCGGCGGAGCAAAATCCACTGCTCCGTCAGAATAGATCAACAGTCTGGCGGGAACATCCCTGTCGGCAAGCATCCTTAAAGAATACAGGTTCGCGTGTTTGAAATGTTCTGGCGGCATCCCCAGATATGAAACCAGTGGATCAGGTCGGCCGGCTCTTTTATAAGCCTTGATGTTATTGAGGCGCTGAAAGGATATGGGGACCGAAATATCAAGTCCTCCCATTTTTGCCATTTCCCATGACCGGGAATGGTGGTGCGCCAAAAGAAATGGATCACCTCTAAATGGAATGGCCAGAACGCCCGAATCACCAACCGAGCAAACCGACAAGATCCTTGATGCGTTGTCAACTTCGACAGCAACGAAAGTGCTTGCCAGGTCAAGCCCGGAAAACTGCGCAAATTCTGTGTTGATCAGCCGGGGCAGGTCCGCGATCCCGCGGCCGGTATTCAGGTGAAACAGCGCGCTGACAACCGCCCACGCCGAAGCCATGCAGGGATGACCGCAAGAGCCAACTCCGTCCGCAAGAACCATCCAAAACTTTGTCCTGTCCGATGAGAGCATTGCTCCCAGGCTGTCAGCATTGGGATACCACCAGCCCTGGTCAGTCGCCAGGGCGCAATATTTGTTCGATATGGCTTTTCTGCCCTCACAAAGAAGCAGGGCCGCCCCGGACTTTTGCACCTGAGAAAAACGGGTTGAAAATTGAGCACGAACAGGCACTGTCATTAAACAAGGCCTCCTGCTCCAGTGTCGTGCAATTTGAGGAGAAATTTCATTCAAAGAGTATGCGAGGGTCTGCTATTGGTTAAATTCGCCAAACAATTTCTTCCAAACATCATTGACGCCAAGCTTCAAGCTCCATTTATCGATGTATTTTTTATCCAAAACATCTCCAGAGACTTTAAGCATGCCTCTTATATCCTCAAGGTGTTTCTGGGATCCGCCCATTTTATGCCATTCCAGCTTTTTTAAGATAGTATCTTCAGGAGAAGCAAAATAAGCTGATCTCTCTTCGCTGAATGATTCTTTTTTCTTTCTTGTAAATCCACTTTGACTAAAGGCATCATTTTTTAGAACATAAAAATCCACTTTGACTCCTGCTTCAGATTGGATAATGTTGAAATGCCCCTGAACATCTATCGCGTTTAGCATCTGCTCCAAATCAGCATAGTATTCATCCCCAAAAGAAGCAGAAAATTTCTTGGCCTGCTCTGGTTTCAATTGAATCACCACATCCATATCTAGTGTCATACGGGGTTCGCCATAATAGATGGAAGCAACCGATCCTCCGATCATATAAGGAATGTTAAGTTTTTCTAAGATTCCAATTACCTCGGAAAAAATCTTCTTTTCACTTTTCATCGGACAAATCTCTGGGCAACTATTTTGTTGAGTTCAGCTTCACTTAATTGAGGTTTGTTTCTTTTGGTTTCCGCATATATGCGGTCGCGCGCAAAATCGTGAAGATCAAAGGCCAGTTCAAGTCTTTTGAAGGGTTTCATCTTTTTGAATATTTCAATCTGTATATTATCGCTTTCCATCAGATAATATTATACTACTATTCCGCCAGAATCTCCTGCCGTTCGCAAGCCGTCATTTTTGTCAAAGAACAAATGTTGAGGGCAACCCATCCAACTCCGCGATTAACCCTTCCAGCTCATTGTACCCCTGGTCTACCGCTTGTTGATGCTGGTTAAGTTCGGCTTGCAGGGCCGTGATCTCTTCTGATCTGGCCTTTCCATAAGATCCGGCAAGCCTCAAGCTAACTGTCCCCAGTGCCGTTTCTTCATCATCAATATGCTTTTCCACCCTGGCAATTTTTTCATGCAGGGCTTTGCTCTTATTCTGTTTCTTTTTCTCTTTTGAGGCCTTCTTTTCCTTCTTGGGCTTCTTGGCCCTGGCCTCTTCTTCCCATCCCACTCTATCCAAAAAGTCCTGATAAGTGCCCTCAAAAACAAAAACGCGGTCTTCATTAAATACAATTAGACGGTCCGCCAGATGGTGCAGGAACATTTCATCGTGGGTAACAATGATGACCGCTCCCGGAAATTCGTCCAGCGCCGCGATCATAGAATCGCAGGATTCCACATCCAAATGGTTGGTGGGCTCGTCCAGAAGAAGCATGTTGGTGGGCGAAAGCAGGATCTTGCCCAAAGACACCCTGCTCTTCTCTCCGCCCGAGAGCACAGAGATCTTTTTGAGAGCATTGTCGCCGCCAAACATCATAGCCCCGCAAGTACGGCGAATAGCCGTGTAATTTAGGTCCGGACGCAATTTGGAAAATTCTTCTTCTATGGTGTTGCCGGGGTTTAGCCGCTCAATATTGGTCTGGCCAAAATAGCCCATCTCACACCTGGGGTGCTTGGCCACCTCGCCTTGTTTTGGCTCAAGCTCTCCGGCCAAAAGGCGCAGTAAGGTTGATTTACCTTTGCCGTTCTTGCCGACCACGCAAATGCGGTCTTTACTGCCAATAGCAATAGAAAGGTCCTTAATCAAGGTCCGGTCTTTTGTATAGCCAAAGGACAGGTCCTTAACACTCATCAGATACTGCGCCTCAAATTCCATGGAATTGAACCTAAAGTCCAGGTCCATTACCTTTCTAAGCTCTTCTTTTTCACCCATCCTCTCAAGGGCCTTGATGCGCGATTGCACCAGGCTGGCTCTGGCGGCCAGGGCGCGGAAGCGATTGATAAATTCCATGGCGTCCTCGCGCTTTTTGTTCTCTTTCTGGCGCGTCTTTTCATACACTTCTTCCTCGACCGCGATCTGGTCAAAGAACTTGATGGTGTCGCCTTCTATCTTTTTGATCTTTTGCCGGTGAATGCCCATGGTATGCGTGGTAACGCTGTTCATGAAATCACGGTTGTGGGTAATGAGCAAAAGTTCATTTGGCCAGCGCTGCAAAAAGCGCGTGAGCCAGCGAATAGATACGATGTCCAGATAGTTGGTTGGTTCATCCAGCAATAGAAGGTGAGGATCGGCCAGAAGGACTTTGGCCAGGTTCAAGCGCACCTGAAACCCGCCCGAAAACTCTGCCGGGGATCTTTGAAATTCCTCAATGCTAAAACCCAGACCGTGGAGTATCTTTTCCGCTTTCCATATCTCGTGTTTGTCATCTTCTCTCAATCCCAGGCAGGCCTCCAGGAGCACTGTCGGTTGGGTGAATTTCAAATGCTGTTTGAGGTATCCCACGGTATAGTTTTTTGGAACAATTATGCGCCCTTCATCGGGCTGGACTTCACCGGTAATTAGTTTAAAGAGCGTGGTTTTGCCCGACCCGTTGCGGCCCACCAACCCAATGCGCTCGCCGCTATGGATGTTGAAGGATATCTCGTCAAAGAGCTGTTGCCCGCAAAACGATAGTGAGAGATCATTTGCTTGAAGCATAAATTTAATAATACCATAAATTCATAATCATTATATCCGCAGAGATGATTATAAAAAACCTGAAAATGGATGAAATTTTCCTGTCTTTTTAACGATGTATAATAGGGAAGAGAAACCCAGGGAGGTTCAAAAAACATGGTCCAATCAGTGACTCGGTTAAGCTGCGCAGTTCCTAAAAGCGTTCGAATGGTCTATTCCTCAATCCATCGAGCAGCAAAAGAGATTAGGTTTCGATCATATCCATCAGGACAATCTATCTCGATGAGCTTTATAAGGAACCAGCAAGAAAAAGATATCGTCCAGGACATTATGTCTGGAAACAACGTCTTGATCAGAGGGATTAAACGGATCGGAAAAACCAGCATGCTCCTTGCCTTACGTGCAAAATTTCCAGGGAGTGTCATTGTCTCTCCCTGCGATCAGGCTTTAGATGGGTTCAAGTGGGAATTAGCTGATGCCATTAGAGGGCAGACCGAGATCGAGGTTGACTGGCAAAATAACCCGATCAAGGAATGGGTCTTAAAATGTGACGCCCCCTTCCTTGCGATCGATGAAGTTACCGGCCTATCCGAAGAGCTTTGCACTTATATTGCCAAGATCATTACAGAAAACCCAAAACTGCGAATAGCCCTGGTCATTCATCATGGAAAGATCGATGAAAACAAAAAATTCTTCCCTAAACTACAGCAACATTATATTAATGCTGTCTCCAGGGAAGAGGCAAAAAGGTTGATCCTAAAACCTTTAGAGCAATATCCCGAGTTAAAAGAATTTTTCTCCCGTTACTGTCTTGAGGAGATCCAAAAATGTGCTGGCGGAATACCCTACCTCATCCATGGGGTTTGTTCAGAGATCCTTGACATATTGTCAGAGCATGCAAGCTTTGATGAGGCGCTCAAAGCCATTAAAGCATTATCTTATGCCCTGTCCTACGGTTACAATGAAAAACTCATGAACAGATGCGCGGGCATGCTTAACATCAGTTTGGCCAGC
>JAHJBW010000196.1 GCA_018813405.1 Candidatus Margulisiibacteriota bacterium
ATACGACCCCTGAAATTGCCGAGTACAAGAAAAAGATCGGCGCGGCCAAATTGCCGGCCGCAGTCAACGAAGCCGCCCAAAAAGAGCTGGATCGATTAAGAAAGATGCCTTCCATGGGGGCAGAGGCCACCGTCATACGAAATTACCTGGACTGGCTTATCGAAATTCCCTGGAAAAAACACTCGCGCTCCAAATTTGACATAGCTGAAGTCGAAAAGATCCTCAGCGAGCGTCACTACGGCATGGAAAAGGTAAAAGAGCGCATACTTGAATATTTCGCCGTACTGCAGTTGACGGGAAAATTGAGCGGCACCATAATCTGCCTGGTGGGACCACCCGGTGTTGGCAAAACCTCGGTGGCTTCAGCCATTGCCGAGTCAATGGGCCGTAAATTCACGCGCATGGCGCTGGGCGGCGTAAGGGACGAGGCCGAAATAAGGGGCCATCGCAAGACCTATGTAGGGGCCATGCCCGGCCGCATAATGCAGGCAATGAAAAAAGCCAAGGTCAACAACCCTGTCTTTCTGCTGGACGAACTGGACAAGATGGGGAAAGATTTCCGCGGCGATCCGGCCGCCGCCATGCTCGAAGTGTTGGACCCCGAGCAGAACAAGGATTTTACCGACCACTATTTGGAAGTGCCCTTTGACCTGTCCGATGTCTTTTTCCTGTCGACAGCCAATACTGTCGATACCATCCCAAAACCCTTGAGGGACAGGATGGAAATGATACAGATGTCCGGTTATACGGAAGAAGAAAAACTGCATATTGCCAAAAACCATCTGATACCGAAACAACGAGAAAAACACGGTCTTAAAGAGAACGATGTCAGATTTGACGACGAAGCCGTGCTTTCCATAATACAGGAATACACCAGAGAGGCAGGGGTACGGTCTCTTGAAAGGACCATTGCCACCGTCCTTAGAAAAATAGCCATAAAATTGGTCAAAGAGAAGAAAGAAGAAGGCTATCGGGTACTTAAAGATGACCTTCAAGAATATCTGGGCGCGCCGAAATTCCGATACGGACTGGCAGAGCTAAAGGACCAGGTCGGCATTGCCATGGGTATGGCCTGGACAGAAGTTGGAGGTGATATCCTGCCAGTAGAAGTGACCGCAATGAAAGGAAGGGGCAGTCTTACTATTACCGGACAGCTGGGCGATGTGATGCAGGAATCGGCCAAGGCGGCCATGAGCGTGGTCAGGTCAAAGGCAGAAGAGCTGGGCATAGACGAAGGATTTTACCGAAAGGTTGACATACACATTCATGCCCCCGAAGGGGCTGTACCCAAGGACGGCCCATCGGCCGGTATAACCATGGCCACGGCCCTGACCTCGGCCCTGACCGAGATCCCTGTACGCCATGACGTGTCCATGACCGGCGAGATAACCCTGAGGGGCAAAGTCCTGGCCATTGGGGGACTTAAGGAAAAGATACTGGCGGCCAGACGCGCCGGCATACTTAAGGTGATCGTGCCCGATGAGAACAGGAAAGATATCAAAGAGGTAGAGAAGGAATTGCCGGAAGACATTGAGATAAATTATGTTAAAACGATTGACGAAGTGCTAAAACTGGCGCTGGTAAGAGAACCCCTGCCAAAACCCAAAAGAGAAGGATCCACAGAAGATGTTGAGGACCAACCGCGCAAACAGCCTCCCCCACCCTACGAAGGCCCAATGTACGCTTAGGGCAATTGTTTTATGGCCGGTGATTTCCTGCTATAATAAGTAATATGGATTACAAGCAAACCCTTAACCTGCCAAAGACCGACATGCCTATGAGGGCCAATCTGGCCAATGTGGAACAAGAATTCCTGGGCTACTGGAAAGACACTGGCATCTACCAGAAGATGCTCGAAAAGAACAAGGATAAAAAGCATTACATCCTGCACGACGGCCCGCCCTATGCCAACGGACATATACACCTGGGCCATGCCATCAACCGCATACTCAAGGATATTGTTGTTAAATATAAGACCATGGCTGGGTTTTACACGCCTTTCATTCCAGGCTGGGATTGTCACGGCCTGCCGATAGAAACGCAGCTGCTCAAAGAGCTGGGGAACAAGCGTAAAGACATGAACACCCTGGAATTCCGCAAGGGATGTCATGATTATGCCATGAAATTCGTAGGGATCCAGAGGGAAGAATCGATCCACCTCGGGGTATTGGGAGATTGGTATAACCCTTACCTGACGCTTGATCCCATCTACGAAGAGAAAGTTATAGAAGTATTCGGCAAACTTGCCGACAACGGTTATATTTACAGAGGGTTGAAGCCAATCCATTGGTGTCCGAAATGCAGAACAGCCCTGGCCGAGGCAGAGATAGAATATTCGGACGAAAGATCACCATCGATCTTTGTTAAGTTCAAGGTCAAGGACATTGAGCAGTTAAAAGCAAACAAAAAGTCCCCCCTCCACAACCTTGATCTGCCGATTTATTTCATAATCTGGACCACTACCCCATGGACACTGCCGGCCAATGTGGCCATTGCGGCACACCCTAAATACGAATATGTTTTCCTTAAGGTTGGAGAGGAAATATGGATCGTGGCAGAGGGACTGCTAAATGCCCTGGTGGAAAAAATTAATCTCAAAGAGCACAAGATAATCGACAAGACAAATGGCGAATATCTGGAAGGCATAGTTTGCCAGCATCCATTCCTTGACAGGGAATCAATGCTAGTCCTGGACGAATACGTTACCCTTGAACAGGGCACGGGGCTTGTCCATATCGCCCCGGGCCATGGGATCGAAGACTATCAGGTCGGTCTGAAGTATAAGCTACCCATCGTGATGCCTGTCGATGAAAAAGGATATTTTGATGATACTGTCGGAGAGTTTTCCGGCAAATATTACGACGAATCGAACAAGCTTATTACTCAGCGTTTAGACAAGGACGGAAATCTGGTTAAGCTCGAGTTCATGAAGCACTCGTACCCTCACTGCTGGCGCTGTAAAAAACCGGTCATCTTCCGCGCCACGGAACAATGGTTTGTCTCCGTGGACCATGACCACATGAGAGACAAAGCGCTAAAGGCCATTGGGGATACCAACTGGATCCCTTCGTGGGGCGAAAACCGCATAAGAGGAATGGTAGAAACCAGGCCTGACTGGTGCATTTCAAGACAGCGGTCATGGGGGGTGCCTATCCCCGCGTTTTACTGCAACGCCTGCGGCAAGGTCCATTTTAAAGGCAAGTTCAACGAGTCCGCCAGGGCGCTTATCAAGAAAGAAGGCACCGACGGCTGGTTCGCAAAGGAGCCAAAAGACTTCCTGCCTGAAGATCTCAGATGCGAGTGCGGGCGCCAGGACTTCAGGAAAGAAACGGACATTCTGGACGTTTGGTTCGAGTCGGGATCAAGCCACGCGGCCGTGCTGGAGACCCGCAAGGAGCTGCGTTGGCCAGCCTCGCGGCTAGGCGGGCCGGCTGACCTTTACCTTGAAGGCTCGGACCAGCACCGGGGCTGGTTCCAATCATCACTATTGACCTCGATCGGATACAAGGGTCGCGCGCCCTTTAATTCTGTCCTGACCCATGGTTTTACCGTTGACGACAAGGGCAAGAAAATGAGCAAATCGCTTGGCAATGTGGTAGCCCCGCTCGACGTCGTTAAAAAATATGGGGCCGATGTCCTGAGGTTGTGGGTGGCTTCCACCGAC
>JAHJBW010000197.1 GCA_018813405.1 Candidatus Margulisiibacteriota bacterium
TCACGCACGCACCCACCCACAAAATAGCCGACAAAACCCTTTTCATTAAGTTCTTTAATGATCTTGAGCGCGCTTTTGGGGAAAAGCTTGATGTCAAACATTTAAGTTAAGTTTACAGCAAAAATAATGGCTTATCAAGAAGAGGCTGTGCTAGAATATAGGGTATGTTCAAAAGCTTTTCTACGCTGGGCATATGTTTTGTATTCCTCATTGCCACGACTTATCCCGTTTCGGAAGAAGCTGGCGAACAAGTCTTTAGCACAAAAAAAAAGGTATCCTCTGACAAAGGGTTGTACGTTACCAGCTGGGTCGCCAAAACGCCAAAACGCTTTGAGCAGATCAAAAAGCTGGCAAAGTCCCGCGGCCTGAACACCCTGGTAATCGACGCCAAGTATGACATTGAAGGACAGCTTATCCCGATCATAAAAGACAAAAAGCTAACGCCAAAAACCCGGGTCACTGCCTCGACCTGGCTTAAAGAGCTGGCCGACCAGGTCCACAAGGAAGGATTCATATTGACAGCCAGGATAGTTGTGTTTAAGGACGACCATCTGGTGCTGGCCAGGCCCGATCTTAGCGTAAAACTGCCCGGCAACAGGATGTACCGCGACCACAAGGGCGGCCGCTGGGCCAACCCTTATGAACCAGAGGTAAGGCTTTACAATGAACTGCTGGCCGAAATTGCCGCCATGTCTGGAGTGGATGAAGTGCAGTTCGACTACATACGCTTCCCCGCAGAGGGCGAAGCGGGAAGACTGAAATTTCCTGAGGAGAAAGAGCTTTCCAGGGTAGCTGTTATAAATACTTTCTTGCGGGATACCCGAAACCGCCTGGCAAAATACAATGTCTCTATAGGTGTCGATATCTTTGGGATCACAGCCTGGGAGAAAAGCGACTATGATATAAAAACGCTTGGGCAATCGATAGAAGCAATGGCCGAATACATCGATGTGCTCTCACCAATGCTTTATCCTTCACATTTCCACCGCGGATTCGACGGTCATGCCATACCGGGAGAGGACCCTTACTATTTCATCTCCAAAGGGATCGAAAGGACACAGCTTCTGATAAAAGATCGGAACGTTAAGATAGTCCCCTGGATACAGGGCTTTGCCATGGAAACCAGCTGGTTCGGACCAAAATACATAAGCGAACAGATTAGGGCCTGCCGCGACAATAGCGTGGACAGATTCCTTATTTGGAACGCCAGGAACGTTTATGATTCTGTCCCCTCTTTACAATGAGCCACAAATATTAGACAATTACGAAAACTAGAGGAGAAACAAACCATGATATTGTTGGTCATTTCGGGTCTGACGGTAACCTCGGCGGGATTGTTCTTTTTGCTCTTTCCCGATTTTGTGAAACAGCTCGGTGAATCCAACCGGCCCCTGGTAAATCTGGACATCAATTCGACCAAAGTCAGGCTGTTCGTAAGCCTGGCCATGCTGGCCGCGGGTCTCGCCATCTTGTTCTGCATATACCCCGAGTTCAAGACTTACTGGTACCTGACCACCATGTCCGCCCTTTCTTTATTTCTGGCGTTCTGCTTTCTCGCGGTACCCAATGCAACCCTGGCAATATTGAACAAAGTACTTCTCCCGACTGACAAATACGTTATTAAGATCAGGAACCTGCTGGGCGCGGTACTGGTGTTGATAGGCGTATATATTCTGCTGTCAGCCTATTACCTTTTCTAAAAAAGCCCTTTACAAAAACTTATAAGGGTCTATAATATCTAAAATATCTTTCAAAAGGAGTTTGAAATGACATATACATTGTTCGCTGGTCTCGTAAGTTTGATCGCTGGCTTAATGCTGCTTTTCTTCCCAAATGCCATGGCAAAGACAGGTGACGCGCTGAACAGGGTGGTTGTGAACCTGGACGAAAAAGTTTCCAGGATCCGGCTGGTCATGGGGATACTCCTTCTGCTTGCCGGCGGATTGATCTTGTGGCAAGCCCTTCCCCTGGATGGACAAGCATGGTATATGTTTGTTATCGCGGTTCTGGCGCTGTTTTTTGGTCTGCTTTTTCTGGTATTTCCCAACGGACTGGCAGCTCTGTCAAAAATATTCGATAAAATGCTGATCAGCACCGATTCGCTTCTGCTTACCACCGGAAGAAAGATCGCTGGGATCATCTTAATAATACTGGCTATCTATCAGCTGATTACAGTATATTTTATGATGATGTAAGGTATTTCTTTACCTTTTCAAGAAGGTCCGCGGGTTCAAAGGGCTTTACTATATAGTCGTCCATACCGGCCTTGCGCAGTTTGTCAAAATCTTCTTCCTGGCTGACGGTAAAGACAATTATTGGTATTTTCTTGCATTCTTCATCAGACTTGACGTTTGAGCATACCTCATACCCGCTGATCATGGGTAAATGAAGATCAAGCAAAATAAGATCCGGGTGCTGCTGCTTCACAAGCTCCAGCGCCTTTTTACCATCGCTCGCCGAAAGGACATCGTACCCTTCCCTTTTCAGGCGAAGAGTGACAAGTTCCAACAGATCAGGCTCATCATCGACTACCAGTATTTTTTTTGCCATCGTTATTTCCTCCTGACTTAGTACGGCAGAGTAAAACAGATCTCTGTTCCCTTGCCCGGCTTGGACTTAACAGATATCTTGCCCCCATGCCCTTCTATTATATACTTACTCACAATAAAATCCAAGCCCGCGCCGCCCCGATCACGCATCTCCGACATTCCCAAAGGATGGAATATCTTGGACAATAGGTCTTCAGGCATACCCCCGCTGGTGTCATTAATGCAAACACGAACACAACATTCTTCTTTGTTGTTTTTTGCCAGGATAGTCACGCCGCCCCTATCGGTCAGTTTAATGGCATTGCTCAAAAGATTGACAACTGCCCTGTAAATCCTGTCCGTATCAAGCATTATGGTCGGCAGGCCAGGCTCGATCTTGTCCTCAAGGTAAAGGCCCTTATCTTTTGCCATACCGCCCAGATCCATGACAGCTTTGCTCACTATTGCGCCAATATCGCCTTCGAGCACGGCCATTTTCGTTTCTCCGCTGTCAATGCTTGAGAAATCAATTATGTCCTTGATCAGCCTTACCAGCCTTTCTATGTTGCGGTCTACGATATTAAGATAAGATTTTTGCTCTGCGGTGATCTTGCCTGCTTCGCCCTGGAGCACAGTCTTGACCCCTTCTTTTACCGCGGTCAGAGGCGATCTTAATTGATTGGCTATTATATAGGTAAAGTCACCTTTCATCCTGTAAAGTTCGCTGATCTCTTGCAGTTGTTTTTCTATAAGCAGGTTTTTCTTGCGGATATCTTCGTCGGCCCTCAATATCTGGATAGTGGCTTTTTGCAGTCGCTTATTTCTTTCTTCCAAAATTTCTTTGGCATGTTTAAGGTCAGCAATGAGCCTATATATATCCCTCATATCCCTGGCCACGCCCACCACGCCTATCTCTATTCCATCCTCATCCTTTAATACGGACCCCGAAACCTTGACAGGGATAAGATTGCCGTCGACGGCCTTAAGCTCAACGTCCAGGTTCTTTACCATTCCCTCTTTTAAGATACGTTTTAAAAAGAAATTCGCGTCTTCTTCCCTGCCAAAGATATTGGCAATTGGAAAACCAAGCACCTGGTCCGCCTTTTTGCCGATGAGCTGGGCGCCGGCAGGATTGAATTTGGCTATCGCCCCGCCGGGGGTAACCAGGAAAAGAAAATCGGGCATTATCTTTACGATATCTTCCGCGGCGGCCTCTGGCGTTACCTTGATCTGGCCATAGCGGACGATGGCATACGCAAAACAGCAGACAAGTATTAATATGGTAGGCCCGAAGGGAGAAATCACGCCAATACCCTTTAGAGGAGGAAGCACGACCCTGTAAGGCAAACCCACAAAGATAGGAACTATAAGCGCTATAAGCATGATACGGGCCTGGGCTTTTTTCACCTGCTCAAAACCGCCAAAGACCACCCTGCCGCAAAAGTATATTGTCGCGGCAAAATATATGCTTAAAAGCAGGTAGAAACTCCGGTACAGGAAACCGCCAATGCCATGGAAACCGGTCTCGTACTGCATTATTTCAAAGATCATTCTTTTAGAGGTAAATATTAAAAAACCGACAAAAAGGGCAGGAAGATATATGACCAGATAAGAAAGGGGATTCTTAAACAAACGTTTCCTTCCAGCGAACACTATCATAAAGTGGCTCAACCCCGCCATGGCAAAAAGCCAGCTTAAGGCCTTGACCTTTTGATAGACAAATGTCAACTGGGAAAAAGGATAGGCATTGATCAGGCCTTCGGCCAGCGCCATTATTCCTATCAAAATGACGCAAATGGCGAAAAGGATATTTTGTCGATCCTTTCGGTCCAGGATCAACACATAGATCGCGACCAGAAAGCATATGGCCGCGGTCAAAAAAGAAAGAACGACATTGATGTTGCTCAATTACGCGCCCCCAAGTTTATTGTATATATCAATAACTTGTTTTGCAATTACCTTCCAATCGTATTTTGTTTCTACCAGCCGGCGCCCTGCCCGGCCCATTTCAATGGCCTTTTTGGGATCGGCAAGAAGCGAGTTAACAGCATGGGCAATGGCGTCAGGGTCCTGCTTGGGGACAATAAGCCCTGTCTTACCCTCGTCCATAACAGCATTGGGCCCGGGAATGTCCGTGCAAATTACGGCCGTATAGTTGGCCATGGCTTCGAGCTGGACTATTCCAAAGGCCTCCAGCCGGTTGATGGAAGGAAAAACATAGACCAGTGATTTATAATAGAAAGAAATGAGCTGTTCAAAGGTCGCCGTCCCGTACATTTCGATGGAGCTTCTGATCTTTAATTGGTCTATCAGGCTGTTGATATGCGCTTTTTCTTCGCCGTCTCCGCAGATGACCAGCTTTGTGTCGGGGAATTTAGCAAGTATCTTTGGCATGGCCTTTCCCATGTAGTCACAGCCCTTGTTGCCCGCCATTCTTCCCAGCCAGAGTATTTGCTTCGGATTTTTGTCTTTTTCCGAAAGCCCCAGTTTTTTCTGAGTGGCGTCTATCTGGTCATAGAAAATACCGATGGGAATATTTTTGACGCCGGGCATATTTTTAAGTACGGGCGATGTTTCGGCATAGGTTTTGGTGGTATTGTAGACAGCGTTGGCCTTTTTCAGCAGTTTGCGGGCGGCATTGTCGGCATAATATTCAACTGCCTTGATAATAAAGCCCGGCACGCGGATGCCGTAGTATTTTTCCGAGACAGTTACGTCGCAATGATAGGTAACCACGACCGGCTGTTTTATTTTACCGGCTATCTCGCGCAGAAAACCAAAAGAAGGGACATGGCAATGCACAATGTCGTATCCTTCAAGGAGCTTTAGATCGAATTTTTTCTTTGTCACCGGAAGGTAGCTGAACATTAACTTTGCCGGCAGGCGGATGATCTTGAAACCTGCCATTTTGTCTTCGGCGGGAGCCTTTTTTTCCTCGGGCAGATTGGTTGAGATGACCGTGACCTCGTGGCCCTGGTTGACCAGCTCGGTTGACAGGTCCTTGACATACTTTTCGGTCCCTCCGGTGTGCGGGTAAAAGAACGGGACAACCATGCATATTTTCATATATTGCTCCTCTTTAACTCACCCCCTCTGCTGCCCCTCTCTTGGCAAGAGAGGGGGACGGGGGGTGAGTTTCTTGCTATTATACCACTTACTATATATATGCAACATCCGGTATTTATCAAAGCCCATCTCGAACGACGGTTCTATATAAGGCCAGCGCATGCAGGAAGAACAGATATCCTCCCTACCCTGCCTGCCGCCCTGATTGTAAAGGCAGGGTCCCACTTCCTTGAGGTCCGGCAAAAGAGTGAGCACTGCCTGAGAAGCCCTGCATCGAGGCAAAAGGACACTATTCCCGCGATTCCTGGCAAATTCCAGCACAGCCATATCAAGCCTTACGCTTTTCCTTTTGAAAAAATAGCGTATATGCCGGACAGTGTCCTTATCAAACCCCTGGGTGCCATTAAAATCATAGACCGGGTTAAGCTGTAGAATTGTTCCGTGTTTTTCCGCCAGCTCAACGGCTTCGGGAAGATATAGCACGCTATCGCGGGTCATGGTAAAAAAGAGTATCGCCTTTTCGCCAAGTTCCCTGGCGGTCTTAAGGCTCGATATAAGTTCCGAGAAGCTTTCGATCCCCCGGGAACGGTCATGCGCATCGGCAGATGGATAGTCCATCGCGAAACATATCTCGTCAGAGAGGCCCCTCAATTCTTTTGCGCGATCGGGATATACGATGCCATTGGTAAAAAGCCTTATAAATATACCAAGTTCTTTGGCTTTCTCAATTACTCGGGGTAAATGCTCTACTAACAAGGGCTCTCCGCCATCAATGTTCAATATTTGTATCCCGCGTTTCTTGAGCTCCTCAAGCTTTATTCCGATCCCCTGCTTGTCCTCCGAAGCTCGAAGATCATAGGAGGAATATCCCGAGCTTTGCCATACCTGGCAAAACTCACACGTGTCATTGCATTGGAAGGTAATATAAAAATTGCATATTCTGGGGTTCATACGGTTTTAAATTTAGGCAAGAACATTCCGGCCAGGCCCGTGGCAAATACGATAACGCCCAGCAGGGCAATGGCAGAAAGCACCCCCCAGAAGTCAGCAATAATACCAAAGAGGACAACAGGGAAAGTAAAAGCGGAGTTGATGAGCATGTTCTGCACTCCAAACACCCTTCCCCTCAGCTGGCGGGGGATCTTGTGCTGAAGGATGGTCTGGATGGTTGAGGTGATGCAAATGTTGCCCACGCCAAGGAGAAAGATCAAAAATAGCGCCAGGTTAAGGTCTTTTACCATGGAAAGCCATATAAGTACGGCGCCAGAGAAGAGAAAACTGGCAACAACAATGGTCCCCTTATTGAAATAGCGGCTCAATCTGTTAAGCAGCCACATGCCAAAAAGCATACCAACCCCCACCGCCAGGATGAGGTAGCCGAAATTTTTGTCGCCTATCTTGATAACGTCGTTGGCATAGGATATGGCCAGCAGGGAAAGCGTGGCAATAGCGGCGGCGGCCACAGCGATGACAGTTCAGGATAATACTAATTTTGCTGATAATGATTGGTTTATTGTAGGAGAAGTTGGAGATGCTGAAACA